>CAOKFJ010000184.1 GCA_948467695.1 uncultured Allobaculum sp.
AGAATTACTTTTAGTAAGTTTTGCTGACGCATTGTTTTCTGAATAAAGACATCGATTTCGAATCGAACTGTCTCGTTCAATATAGTCGAATAGAGAAATCCAGACAACAACTGGTCAAGCATGCATATGTCGGCTTTTGGTATTGCTGCAGCTTAATAAATGGGAAATCGGTATTCCAGAAATTGATTGTGGACCCGTTTACTAAATATAGTTCAATTGGAATTTGTGGAAGGGAAAGGATAGGGAAACCTGATTCGATCCACTCAAAAAACCGGAAAACGGATTTGCGTTCCGTCTTCCGGTTTGCGCTGTTTTGCGCAGTGTGTATCAATTATTCAGCGACTTTTTCGAAGTCGGATTTGGAAGCGCCGCAAAGCGGGCATACCCAGTCTTCGGGAAGGTCTTCGAATGCGGTGCCGGGTGCGATGCCGTTATCGGGATCGCCGATAGCCGGGGCGTATTCGTATCCGCAGAGTGTGCATACGTATTTATCCATGATAAATCTCCTTTAAGGCTTGCGCCTTTGTTTGACAAGGAAAGTCTATCACAGAGATTTTTTTGGATATCTTCAAATGACTGACCAAATTCTGTCCTAAAACTATTTCTGTTTGAGATTGATTTGATCTTTAATTCCAGGTGTTGTGTAGATGTCGAACTGATCAGTGGAGAAGTCGGGTTTCATTTCGAGGCTTCCGGCATCGGTGATCCACACGGCGTCCAGATCGAGCTTTTCGCATAGCGCCATGCCCTCTTCCACGCTCATGCAGAAAAGCGCGGTCGACATGCCATCGCAGTACGCGGAATCCGGATTGACGACCGTTACCGAGCGCATGTATTCAGCCGGATAGCCGGTCGTCGGATCGATGATGTGCGCGTAGCGTTTGCCATCGATAGTCATATAACGCTGGTAGTCGCCGGATGTCACGAGGCAGGTTGGTGTAGGTGTCTCGAGAACGACGAGCGATTCGTTTCCATCGGGCTCCTGGATACCGATTTTCCACGAGCTTCCATCCGGTTTGTTTCCAATCAGGACAACGTTGCCGCCGGCGTTGAGAAAGCCGAATTCCATTCCGGCTTCTTTGAGACGGTCAGCGCAAAGCTGCGCGGTATAGCCCTTGGCGATCGCGCCAAAATCCAGAGCGGCTTCTTCATTGGTCAGGCGGATTGTATTGCCATCGACTTCAACCGCCGAAAGGGAATCGGGGTTGATCGATGCTTCGATTTCTTCGCTGCTCGGCAGTTTGGCCTGCGAACCCTGCGACTCGTCATAGGCATTCATCGCATCGCGCCATAAAGCGGTGAGTTTTCCCTGAGAGGGGTCGAATTTAATATTGAGGTCATGAACTTCTTTCGAGTCGTTGAGTACTTCGATCAGTTTTTCATCGACTTCAACCGGTCCGTCGTGCGCGAGCCTGTTCTTGGTTTTGAGTGTTTCGCCATCTTCCTGTTCATTGACGGCATCAAAAATTGTGGCGCATTCCGTAAAGGTGTCTTTGACAATACTGAGGTATTCGGCAAATTCATCTTCCGTGCATGTGGTCTGTAAAGTGACCGGCGTATCGAATCCGACATCGGTCAGCGTGACGCTGCGCGATTCGACTTCGGTTGCGGCATTTTTTGGACGGGATAAATACAGCGACGCGCTGATGGTCAGGGCGAGAACCGCAAGTGCGGCAACGATCCAGGTGCCAAGATTGGAGTTCTTTTCCTTTCCGCTCTTTTTTGCATTTTCTTTATCGTGGATCTGACTTGTATCAGTATCTATATTGTTCTTATTGTTCTTGTCATGTGTTTCGAATTCAGACATGGATTTGGTTTTCCTTTCGTGCCTTGTGACAGGCTTGTTTATTTTATATCAGGAAAAGAGATTGAAAAGGGAAGTAAGCTTTGATTCATTTGATCGTCCGATGTCCGCATAGCGCCGGTTGCTCGTGATCGAAGTCTGTCTGTTTTGCTCACATATGTAAGAGCTTTGCAAATTAATGGATGATTGAGCGGGTGCTCTGGATTTCTGCAAAAGATGCAGAAAATATTCCGTTCTCTTCACGTATGTCATGCATCGCTTCGCGTGCGCTGCAGCTCGCGTTTTTTTGGCCGAGCAGCATGCCGCTGCATCGTTCATTCACCCATTTTTCATGATTTTGTCAGGAGCGGCCAGCCATCACATCGTTTACACACAATAGAGAATCCGTATCGCATGATTTTCAATAGTGCGGCTTCCGGACAAGTGAAAACGAGGCATCGGACAGGTGCACAGATCGGATTGGATACACATAGAACGGTTATTCCTGCGATACATGTAACCGATTTCATCATTGCACGCGAGGCGAGCGAAAATACCGGAATATCAAAAATCTGTCAATACAATGTGGTTCGTCCATTTGATTTTCACTTTGATGAACACTAAAATTGGATTGAACTGCATTGAAAGGAAGAAAAGTATGTCACTTTTATTAGGGCCCATGTGTCAGCACATCCCTGGTAGAAAAGGTTTGACAGATCACAGCGATGCGAAGCATCTGATGCCCGCAAAAGAAGTGTATATCCCTCTTTTTGCCGGCAACAACACGCAGGTTGAGATCCTCGTCAACGAAGGCGACCATGTGAAAATCGGAACCCGTCTTGCCAATACAAAATCGGCTTTCCCCGTTCCTATTTACTCCAGTGTCTCCGGAATCTACAAGGGTGTGACTAAACGGCCTCACAACAGTCTGA
The DNA here is from genome assembly GCA_948467695.1 of uncultured Allobaculum sp. Lineage (GTDB taxonomy): Bacteria > Bacillota_I > Bacilli_A > Erysipelotrichales > Erysipelotrichaceae > Allobaculum. The sequence continues at coordinate 2,716 of CAOKFJ010000184.1, forward strand.
AACCTCAGCCGCATATGGTGATTGAGCTGGATGCTGTCCAGGAAAAACAGCAGGCATTTGAACCGCTCGACTGGCATAACGCCAGCCATGACGAGATGGTTGAGTTCGTCAAGAACGCAGGCATCATCGGTCAGGGTGGTGCGGGATTCCCCACATACGTTAAATACATGAAAGTGGAGAATATCGACACACTGATCATCAACGCGGTAGAGTGCGAACCCTATATCACTGCCGACTACAAGTGCATCATGGACAATGTTGAAGACTTTGTTCACGGTGTGCGCATTCTGCAGAAAATGGCGGAAGTCAACTCCGTCAAAATCGGTGTCAAGAAAACTCACCCGGACCTGATCGAATTCATCCGTCAGGAAATCAACCGCGAAAACGCGGCGGGCATTGAAGTTGTCGCTGTGCCGGATGTTTATCCGATGGGCGGCGAACGCACACTGATCTACACCATCCTCAAGCGCAGATACGACCGTCTGCCGGGCGAATGCGGCGTTATCGTCAACAACGCGGAAACCGCCATGCTCATTGCCCGCGCATTTGAAAACGGCGACGCGCTGTCCAAGAAGTATGTAACCTTCTCCGGCGAAGGCCTTAAATATCCGGTCAACGTATCCGTGCCGGTCGGCATGTGCGTAGCGGAAATCATCGATCAGCTGGGCGGCTACATCAAAAAAGTTGAATCCGTGCGTCTGATCGCCGGCGGCCCGATGATGGGTAAAGCCATGGTTTCCGACCAGATCTGCATCGACCGCGCCATGAACGCCATTACCGTTCTCAAAAACGAAGAAGAACCGGAAATGACATGCCTGCGCTGCGGACGCTGCACGGCGCACTGCCCGATGGGACTGCAGCCGGTTCGCATCGCCAATGCGGTTAAAGCAAACGATACCGACGAAATGGACAAACGCGGCGCAATGCTGTGCATCGAATGCGGTCTTTGCGCGTATGTCTGCCCGAGCCACATTCAGGTGACTGAAAACGTGCGCAAGGCAAAACGTCTGCTTCAGATGAAGGCGAAAAGAAAGTAGAGGGATAAACAATGAAATTTGCCTTTCATGTAAGCCCGAACCTTCAGACACCGAATTCTACGCAGAAAATCATGCGTGATCTCACGATCGCTCTTCTGGTTGTCTTCGCGGCTTCCGATATTTACTACTTCGTATCCTACGGCTCCCGCGCCGGTCTGCAGGCTCTGCTTCTGCTGGCTGCTTCGCTGGTGACCACTTTTGTATGCGAAGCCATCTTTGCCAAAGCCAAAAAGAAAGACATCAAAAATGTCATCACTCATTCTTCCATCATCCTCGTCATGATGTGCCCGATCAACATTCCGGTATACGCTGTAATCATCGCGACTCTGTTTGCGATTGTATTCGGCCGTCTGGTGTTTGGCGGGTTTGGCTACAACATCTACAACCCCGCAGCTGTCGGACGCGCGGTAATCTTTGCATCCTTCAGCGGCGCGACAACACGCATCATCACCGGTGCAACCCCGACTGCCGCTCTTGCCGGAAGCTTTGGCTGGCTGCCGGGCACTGAAAACGCGCTTCAGGCATTCCTCGATACAGTCGGCGGCTGGGGCGGACTGGCGATGGGCTTCTATCCCGGCGCCATTGGCGAAACCATGTCCGTGCTCATTCTGCTTTGCGCGATCTTCCTGATCGTTCGCAACGTCATCGACTGGCGCATTCCGGTGTTCTATCTGGGCACCATCGCTGTCATCGCCATGGTTATCGCTATGATGACCGGCGTGCAGGCATACAACGGCATTCCCGGATTCCTCTGGTATCCGATGCTTCACCTTCTGACCGGCGGTGTCATCTTCGGCGCAGTCTTCATGCTGACCGATCCTGTGACCATGCCGACAAACCCTGCAGGACGCATTTTCTATGCGATCTGCGCTGCTGCCATTACCATGCTGATCCGTGTTAAAGGAAATCTTCCTGAAGGATGCATGTATTCG
>CAOKFJ010000185.1 GCA_948467695.1 uncultured Allobaculum sp.
TTCCGCCAATATCAATACCAATAGCGTATTTCATGTAATGTCCTCCTTGAGTGACTCCATTGCTGCGTTTCTGTGATTAGTGTATCACAAGGACATTTAGCTTATAGTGTTTTTTTGCGGCGAACGCGGGTAATCTGCGACATCGGGATATTGATGCTGCCTGGTTCGATTTCGTCGAACTGACGCTGTCCCATGGGGATCAGCGCTGTGATTTCGTCGTCATCATAGCCGACGACCAGCGTGCGTTCGGAAAGCATAATCGGCCTCTTGAGTATGGAGGGGTTTCGCTGAATGAGAAGAATCAGATCGTGCACAGAATAGTCGTCCAAGCTTTTCTTGAGGGTCTGAAAGGCTTTGGAGCGCGTAGAGATAATATCGCTTGTTCCGTTTTCGCAGCGCGACAGAAGATATTTGATTTCCGATTCCTGCATCAGGTTTGAAAAGATGTTTTTCTCCAGAAAGGAGATGTGGTTGTCATGGAGCCAGCGCTTGGCTTTTCTGCAGCTGGCACAGCCGGGAGATGTATAAATAATGACCATAATAGTCCTCGCTTGCATTGACACCCATATCCCGCAGTTTTTGCGGCGCATGAGTCTGTCAAAGTTCACTAAAATGGTATCACCTCATACCTATCGGCTTTGTTTTCATGACTGATTAAGATTTCTTATACATCTGTTAAGTTTATAAAATCAATATATCCCAAGAAATGCATAAAAACGAAGCAGATATGGACAACTGCTTCGCTGTTTGTGTTTTTTCTGTGTGTTTGCCCGACTAATTTCAGACAAAGGAACGCGACTTATTCTACACCGATGATGAAGGAGTAGACAGGCTGTTCGCCATTGTGGATTTCCACTTCCGCATCGCTGTTTTCCGTGATGAATTTTTCGAGTTCTTCCGCCTGTTCCTGTGTAGCGTTTTCGCCATAGATCAGGGTTACGAGCTCGCTTTCATCATCCAGCATTTTTGAAAGCAGATTGCGGGTGACATCCATCATGTCTTCGGTTGCATCAACGATGCTCTTGCCGAGAATGCCCATGTACTGACCGGCTTTGATCGGCAGTCCTTCATAGGTTGTATCTTTGATGGCATAGGTAACTTCACCGGATTTCACGTGCGCAATGGCTTCGTTCATTTCGGCAAGGTTGTCTTCGATGTCGGCATCGGGGTTGTACATAACGCATGCGGCAATGCCCTGCGGAATGGTTTTCGCGGGAAGAACATGAATATCGAGTTCATCCATGACATCAGCTGCCTGGTTCGCCGCCATGACAATGTTGGAGTTGTTCGGGAAAATCAGGATATGGTCGCAGTTGAGTTTGCGGATCGCGGAGATAAAGTCCTCTGTGGAGGGGTTCATGGTCTGTCCGCCGGAAATCACGGTATCCACGCGCAGTTCCTTGAAGTAATCGGCAATGCCATCGCCTGCGGCAACAGCGATCAGTCCGTACTTCTTGTGTTCAGCCTTGGGCTGATCAGCGTGCAGATCGGTTTCGTTGCTGAGAATCTCGTCGTGCTGGTCGGTCATGTTCTCAACTTTGAGTTTCACGAAGCGTCCCTGGCGTTTGCCCATCTTGACAGCCGTTGCCGGTTCAAGAGTGTGCACGTGCACTTTGACAAGGTCTTCGTCCTGTACGCAGACAATGGAGTTTCCGATTGTCGAGAGTTCGTCTTTGAATTTGTCTTCAGAGAAGTGGCGCATGCCGCGTTCGCTGAGCTGCAGGATGAATTCTGTGCAGAAACCGAATTCGCCTTCTCCTTCCACTTTGGTCTGGCTTGCTTCGCCGCTTTCCTGTTTGGAAGCTTCCGCTTCAATCGGATGACCTTCCATAGCTGCAAGCATACCTTCGAAGATGGTGAGCAGACCGGCTCCGCCGGAATCGACTACGCCGACTTCTTTGAGTACGGGAAGAAGTTCAGGCGTGAAATCCAGAGAGATCTTGGATTCTTCCACCATTTTCTTCATGACATCCACGCAGTCGGTGATGCCGTCGGTTGCGGTATAGTCATAGGTGTAGTCGGCAGCTTCGCGCACGACAGTCAGAATGGTTCCTTCTACCGGACGCATTACCGCCTTGTAGGCAACACGGCTTCCGTTGACGAGAGCCTGAGCGAGCTGCATCGCATCGATCTGATCAAGATCATCCACAGCCTGATAGATTCCGCGGAAAATCTGCGATGTGATTACACCGGAGTTGCCGCGCGCACCCATAAGCAGTCCGCGGGAGAGGACTTTGGCGATGGCTCCAACAGTCTGCGCATCGGAATTCAGCGCTTCCTTGACGCCGCTGGAGAATGTCAGATACATGTTTGTGCCGGTATCGCCGTCCGGTACCGGGAAGACGTTGAGAGCATCGATGCGTCCCTGGTTGTTGCCCAGGGAGTTCATGCCCGAACGAAGCATTTCCCGAAAATGTTTACCGTCAATATATTCCATTTTTTCGTGTGCTCCTTACTTCACAGCCCGAACGCCCTGTACGTAGATATTAACTGCTTCTACTTTGACTTCCAGGGTTTTCTCGAGCATATAGCTTACACGCTGCTGCGCTGCAAGCATCACTTCAGACAGTTTGATGCCCTGCATGGCAACAACATAGATATCGAGAATCAGAGAGTTGTCGTCCTGACGAACGATGACACCGCGCGAATAGTTGTCGCGTTTGAGAAGTTCGGCCCAGCCGTCCTTCAGCAGCTTCTGACTGGCCATTCCGATAATTCCGTAGCATTCGTTGATTGTACCGCCTACCAGATTGGCAATAGCGTCCAGAGAAATTTCGATTTCTCCATATTCAGTTGATTTATGAATCGGCATATTGAGCCTCCTGTATGTTTTTCATGCAAAAAAGACGGTGTATTCACACCGCCTCAATTATAACGAGTTTTCATACAAAACAAAAATCTTTAGATTGGCCAGAAGGTATCGGTAGCCGCTTCATATGTGTAAACGATTCCCGAATCCATTGCTCTGAACAAATCCGTCGATGGCGAATGCTGAAAATTGTCCAGCGCGCTGGGTTCCCAATCATTGATGGCTGCGATATCGATGCTCATCGATCCGTTTGGCGTATTGACGACATAAATGCCGCTGTACAGCTCCGGCACGTATCCATAGGGATTGGCCGGCTGACTTGGCGTCTCAGGCTGCGTCTGATCGTCAGACTCCTCAGTGTCTTTGTTTTCACTGTCTTTGTCGCCCGCGCTCTCTTTATCTTCGCTGTTATCCTCTTCGTCTTCCTCTTTGTAGTTGGGATCAACGACTTTTTTGGGAATCTCGCGGTTGTTTGCGCGGTCCTCCGGGTCGAGGTACATATACGTGCAGGAAATCTTCTGCACGCTGCCGTTGGCGCCATCCAGGCGCAGGCAGACATTGTCTCCCTGGAGTTTCTGCAGCACCTGGTTGTAAGTGCTCATCATAAACAGAGAGTCAGTGGAAGTAAACACAGTGTTTCCATCCTGCAGAATCAGCTTGAGCATTTCCTTGTCATAGCTTTCCACCCATGGCTGAATTTCCGCCACGCGTTCAATGACTTCACGTGTCAGATACTGCGGATTGTCGCGTACCTGATCGCATATGCGCGCAACGACTTCGTCGCTTAAATCCACAAGAAGCGGATAATGCACGAGCGTTCGCATCGCAAGGTCGGATTCCATGCGGATGCGCTCATCCTCGGAGGTCACGAGATAGTGCGCATTGCCTTTGGCTTCGACATAGTAGCCGACGATGAATTTCTCTTTCACCTCGATATTAATGTCCTGCCCCTCTCGCGTAACAGTTGCCTCTTCGATGAGAGGGTCCGCTTCAAGACGCTTTTCCATCTTTTCGGGTGAATTGAAAATCATCAGGTTATTGACGGAAACATCCGCAATCGAATAAATCTGCGATGCGGTGTAGTAGTAGTTGCCTGAACAAGTCAGCGCGCGGATTTTGTTTTCCTGTGTAAAGGGGAAAATCACGAACGCAGCCAACGCAAGTATCGCATAGGCAATAAGAGCGGGTTTGGAGATAAACCGGCGCTTGTACGATTTATCGGAAGCCGATATTTCTTCGGACTTCGCCTGCTCTTTCGCTTTCTGCGCTTTGCGCGCGGCTTTTTCCTGCTGTCGGGCGATCTTCTCTGCTTTCGCCTTTTCTTTAGCCTGCGCTTTTCTTTCTTTGTGCTCCGCAGTTGAAGACTTAGCCTTCAGTGTTTTTTCTTTCTTCGCTTTCGATGCCGGATCCTGGTTCTGTTTGTTCGTTGAGTTTTTCTTGCGCATCCCAGTTGATCCTTTCTACTTCAGTGATCAGCTGCACACCGAAAGTTTCGAGCGCAGCTTTCTGAATTTCGCGGATAAGGCAGTCGACCTCAGCCGCTTTGGCTTTTCCTTCTTCGTTGATAATGAAATTCGAATGAATTTCACTAACCTTCGCTCCGCCGCATCGTTTTCCGCGAAAACCAAGATCATCGACGATCTTCCACGCCGAACCGCTCTCGGGATTGCGGAAAACCGATCCCGCGGAAGGACGGGAGACCGGCTGACTGGACAGGCGTCTTTGTTTACGCGAATCCATCAGCTGACGAATGCTTTCTTTATCTTTTCTCTCGAGCTGCAGGCGCGCGGACAGAATGATCCGGTTCTTGTGCTGCTGGAAAACAGAATGACGATACGTAAAGCCAAGTTCATCTTTTGTGCA
>CAOKFJ010000186.1 GCA_948467695.1 uncultured Allobaculum sp.
ATCTTTGGACTCCATTTAGATATTTCCTCTGTCTACTTTACAAGGACGCATCAAATTCGTTCCGGTCTTTCTCTGTTTCTTCGATGAATTTCGTCATCAGATACTGAATTTGAGCGGATTGAGTAACGCCGGCTTTTTGACAAGCATCTTTAAATCGTTCGATAAGTTCAGCGGGCAGAACAAACGATTTTGTTTTCAATCCGTGCCTTTTCTCAAATTCGCGCTGTCGAGTATTGGCGCTCATCGAAAGAGCACCTGAATCGCCAGAATGAGAAAGGCAATCAGTCCGACAACTTCGAGAGTCTTGAAAATCAATGTGAGAATGTCTTTTTTCATTTCTATGCAGTGGTATATTTAAAAATGCAAAGGGTTCTTTTAGAACCCCTGCATTACGTGGATCAGGATCACGACACCTACGATGAGGGATATGATCTTGATGATGAGCTCTTCGATCAAGGCGATGGTTCGAAGGGCTTTTTAAATTCCTTTTCCACTGCTCGATCCTCCTGACATCTATAAGTATGCATCAAGTATATATCGTTACAATAGTCACGACGATGGTTTACGAAGAAACGGAGATGCTGCGCGCATTCTCTCGATGAACGAAACGGCTGCATGCTTCAGGAGGAAAGAGACATATCTTCTGGTGCGATGCGATTTTTCGAGTGCTTCGTGATCCTGAAATAGAAGAGCTGAAATATATAGCAGACGCCATAAAAGCATAGTCGTGAATAATATTGTAAGATTTTTTAGGCGAATGACCTTTACGCAGTGCGCTGCGAGCGCCAAAAACGAGAGGTGCACCGCCCAAATCCAATCAGGTTTTTACGGTATGACGGCGAATCGTGAATTAGAGAACGAGTTTCTCAATTCCATGGATAAATGCTGGTAAAGTATACTGATGGATATAGTGAAATGAGGTACTTGAATGTCAACATTGGAAATTAAAGATCTTCACGTCAGCGTTGAAGACAAAGAAATCCTCAAAGGAATCAACCTGACCGTTCATTCAGATGAAATGCATGCATTAATGGGTCCCAACGGCAATGGTAAATCCACCCTTCTTGCCGCCATCATGGGCAACCCCAAATATACAGTCACCAGCGGTTCGATCGAACTTGATGGGAAAAACGTTCTTGAAATGCCTGTGGACGAACGTTCCAAAGCAGGTCTCTTTCTGGGAATGCAGTATCCGAGCGAAGTAGCCGGCGTGACCAACTCCGACTTTCTGAGAACAGCGATCAATGCGCGCCGCGAGCGTCCGATTTCGCTGTTCCAGTTCATTAAGGAAATGGACCGAGGCATTCGCGAACTTGAAATGAAACCCGACCTTGCTCACCGCTTTTTAAATGTGGGCTTCTCCGGCGGCGAAAAGAAACGCAACGAAATCGTGCAGATGCTCATGCTCAAACCCGGCATGACCATGCTTGATGAAATTGACTCCGGTCTGGACGTTGACGCGCTTCGCATTGTTGCCAACGCCGTTCTTGCCGCAAAAGAAGAGCAGCATATGGGTGTGCTGGTTGTCAGCCACTATGCGCGCTTCCTTGACTATCTCAAACCGACCCACGCTCATATTCTCGTGGACGGACAGATCGTCGTATCCGGCGGTCCGGAACTGATTCACAAAGTGGACAGCGAAGGCTACGACTGGATAGAGAAAGAATACAACGTACAGGCACGCAAAGAAGAAAAGAAGAAACCCGTACTGCTCGAAAACTGCGGCGCGAAAAAGACGGAGTAGCGTATGGAACGTACATACGTTAACCAGTTCGAAGACCGTATCGACCTCGATCAGGATGTCCGCCTCGTTTTTGACGAGCGCTCCAAAGGAAGCGTCCTGCTTTTTGCGGGCGGAAGCGAAGAGATGATCCGCCTGAGCTTTGAAGCCAAAGCCGGATGCGATGTCAAAGTGTTTGTGCAGAATGCTTTCGATCATGATGTAAAAATCGTGCTTGAAGCCGAGGCGAAACACGATGCAAGACTCAAGCTCGGTCTTCTCGATCTGCAGGATGCCGCCTGCACGCTTGAATTTGAGGGCGAGCTTACTGAACAGGGCGCCGATATCGATTTCTATTCTGCCCAGCTGTGCCTGGCGGGCAGAAAGAAAAAAGGCGCGCTCAACCTGACCTCCAGAGTCCCCCATACATTTGGAAATATGCATAATTTTGCGGTCTGCTTTGATGGAGGTCTCTACGACACAGCCGCTGCGGGACGCATTGTCAAAGGCGCATTCGCCAGCGAATCCCATCAGGAAACGCGTGTTCTGACCATGGGAAAAGATCATCAGGCGACAGCTGTGCCCATTCTCTATATTGATGAAAACGATGTAAAAGCGTCGCACGCGCTGACCATCGGTCAGCCCGATGCCGAGCAGCTCTATTATCTGCAGTCGCGCGGTCTGTCCACAAAACAGGCGGTCGGTCTGCTTTCGATCGGCTACTTCAAGCCGGTGCTTTCGCTGATCGACGACGAAGCTGTGCGCAATGAACTCGAAGAACAGATGGAACAGAGAGTGGGTCTGTATGAATATTAGAGAAAACATTGAAACCATTCGTCAGGATTTCCCGATTCTCGAACGCGAAATGAGCGGACATCCCGTCGACTATCTCGACAGCTGCGCGACAACGCTCAAACCCCACGCAGTGATTGACGAAGTGGTCCGCTACTATACCTATCTTGGTTCGAATGCGCACCGCGGCGATTATGAAATGTCGGCGCAGGTGGACTACGCGTTTGAGGGCGCACGCAAGACGATGATGGAATTCATTCATGCATCGCGCAAAGAGGAAATCGTGTTTACATCCGGAACAACGGAAGGTCTGAACATGGTTGCCCTCATGGCGATCGATCAGCTGCTCGAAAAAGGCGATGCCATTATGACAGCCGAAACCGAACACGCTTCATCGATTCTTCCCTGGCAGTATTACGGATGCAAGAAGGGAATTGCCACATGCTACATGCACCTGACAGATGAGGGACGCATCACGCTCGACAACTTCAAAAAATCGCTTGATGAAAACCCGAATACAAAAGTTGTCATGGTCGCTCAGGTGTCCAACGTGCTTGGCTATCAGGTGCCTGTCGAAGAAATGGGCGCGATCTGCAAAGAACGCGGCATTCTCTTCGTTGTCGATGGCGCGCAGGCGGTTGCCCACACACCGGTCGATGTGCAAAAGATGAACTGCGATTTCTACTGCTTCTCCGGGCACAAAATGTGCGGTCCCACCGGCATCGGCGTTCTTTACGGACGCTTTGAACTGCTCGACAAGCTTACGCCGGTCTACTTCGGCGGAGAAAGCAATGCGCGCTACTACAAGGACTGCGACACGCTGATTCTGCGCCGCACGCCTTTGAAATACGAATCCGGAACACAGCCGATTGAAGCTGCGCTCGGCATGGCTGCTGCAGCGCGCTATCTCAAGAAAATCGGTCTCGAGAATATTCATGAATACGAGCTCTTCCTCAAGCGCCACTTCCTTGAACGCGCAGAAAAAGAACTCAAAGATAAAGTGAAGCTGTACAACGCCACAAGCGAAAGCGGCATTATCACGTTCAATGTCTACGACAATGGACAGCTGATTTTTCCGCAGGACATGGCAAGCTTCCTCTCTTCAAAAGGCATTGCGGTCCGTTCCGGACAGCACTGCGCCAAACTGATGGGCGACATCATCGACGCGCCCGGCACTGTACGCGCCAGCCTGTATCTCTACAACAGCCTTGAAGATGTAGATCGCCTTGTCGACGCCCTCAAAGAGGCGACTGTCGAGAAGTGCCTGGATATTTTCTTTTAGAAAGGCGGAATGAATTATGCCGATTGACCCTTCATACTTCCGGGATATCATCATGGACAACTACAGTTATCCCCACAATAAAGAGCTGACCGAAGACGAGAGCTACCGCTCGCGCCATATGGCCAGCGACTCCTGCATCGACGATATTACGGTGCAGGCGAAATTCAAGGATGGAAAAGTGGAGGATATCCGTTTCGACGGAAAAGCCTGCACGATTTCGACTGCGTCAACATCCATCCTCAGCGAACTGCTGCGCGGAAAGACGATTGAAGAAGCGCAGAATATTATCGACAACTACAACCACATGATTCACGGAGAACCCTTTGATGAAGACGTTCTCGAAGAAGCGGTTGTTTTCGAAGGGGTTGCCAAGCAGCCCAACCGCATCGGCTGCGCCACCATCGGATGGCGTGCCGTGCAGGAAATGATTGATGACGAGGAGGCCGGCAAATGAGCGATCTGAAAAAAGAAGATGTGCAGGTTCTGACCGGCGAAGACTACAAATACGGATTCCACGATGAAGACACTTCGGTATTTGATACCGGAAAAGGTCTCAGCGAACAGACAATTCGTGAAATCTCGGCGATCAAGCATGAACCTGAATGGATGCTGCAGCGCCGTCTGGATGCCTATCACTCCTTTATCAAACAGGAGAACCCGAACTGGGGTCCCAATCTCAACGACATCGACTTCAACGAATTCACCTATTACATCAAACCGAGCGACAAGCAGGAAAACGACTGGGACGATGTTCCGGAAACAATCCGCAGCACGTTTGAAAAACTCGGTATTCCCGAAGCGGAACAGAAATACCTTGCCGGTGTTTCGACACAGTA
>CAOKFJ010000187.1 GCA_948467695.1 uncultured Allobaculum sp.
CGGCATGGAAGAAGTATGGCGGCGCTTCCTTGGCGAATGCGGCTATACGCATCAGGAAATCAAAGACTTCATCGCCGGACCGGTGTACTACGCCTGGTTCTACATGGCAAACCTAACCAATATGGGCGGACCGGTTCCGGATGACTGGTTCGCGCAGCGCACAGAGCTGGCACGCAAAAACCAGCGCATCATGCGCAGCCTCGGCATGCAGCCTGTCCTGCAGGGCTACTGCGGCATGGTTCCCGTAGACTTCAAAGACAAACAGCCCGATGCCAAAATCATCCCGCAGGGCAAATGGTGCAGCTTCCAGCGCCCCTACATGCTCAAAACCGATGATCCCAGCTTCGATAAATACGCCGAAATGTTCTACCGCGCGCAGAAATCGGTATACGGCGATGTCACTGACTACTACGCGACCGACCCCTTCCATGAAGGCGGAAATACCGGCGGCATGAACGTGACCACCATCGCGCAGCGCACGCTTGGCGCTATGATGGACGCCGATCCCGATGCCGTATGGATCATCCAGTCCTGGCAGGGCAACCCCTCCAACGGACTGCTTGCCGGTCTGGAAGGCAATCGCGATCACGCGCTCGTTCTTGACCTGTATGCTGAACGCCAGCCGCACTGGAACGCGACCAGCGGCTATGGCCAGGGCGAATTCGCCGATACTCCCTGGGCATTCTGCATGCTCAACAACTTTGGCGGACGTCTTGGTCTGTACGGCCACCTCGAAAGCCTGAACAAAAACATTCCTGCGGCAGCCAATCAGGCAGAACACATGGCAGGTATCGGCATCACGCCCGAAGCCAGCCAGAACAACCCGCTGCTGTATGAATTCTTCTTCGACACGATCTGGACTGAAGATGCCGATGCTCCCCTTGGCGTGATCGATCTTGACCAGTGGCTTGCCGACTATGCACGACGCCGCTATGGCGATGACAGCGCAAGCGCCGTTGAAGCGCTCAAGATCATGAGCGACACCGTTTACGCGGGTACCCAGCATGAAGCGTCGGGAGCCAGCGGAATCGGTCAGGGCGCTCCGGAAAACGTAGTCAACGCCCGTCCGCGCGATGGCGTGATCAACTCCGCCTCCACATGGGGCTGGTCCTCGATTCTCTACTCCAAAAAGGAACTGGAAAAATCTCTCGATCTTCTGCTCGAAGACTGGGACAAACTGAACGCGTCCGAAGCGTACCGCTATGATGTCGTAACGCTCGCGCAGCAGGTAATGTCCAACAGCGCGCAGTCCATCGTCAGCCAGATGCGCGCTGCCGCAAACGCAAACAATCTTGAAGAGTTCACACGCTGGTCCGATATGCTTCTTGATCTGATCGAAACATCGGACAAACTGCTTTCCACACAGAAAATCTACACCCTTGGCAACTGGACCGAAGCAGCTGGCCGTCTGATCGAAAATCCGGATGACTTTACCGCAGATCTGTTCGATCTCAACGCCAAAGCGCTTGTTTCGACATGGGGATCCATCGACCAGAGCAACGCCGGCGGTCTGCGCGACTACTCCAACCGCCAGTGGTCCGGTCTGACAAAAGATCTCTATCTCAAGCGCTGGACCATGTACATCACCGAGAAGAAGAAACAGCTTGCCGGCGAGAACTACCGCACTTTTAACAATGCCGACTGGTTCGAACTCGAATGGGCATGGGCTCGCGACAACGAAACAAAATATTCTGAAGAACCGACAAACGAAGATGTCGAAGCACTCGCGCGAAAAGTGCTTTCCGACTTCTCCAACCAGAAAATCGATCCCGAAGTCGTTCTCGAAAACATTCTTGAACCTTCGAAAATGAGCGCGAAAGCCGGCAGCCAGAGCTCGGGCGATCCGGCATCCAATGTACTGGATGAAAACACAGGCACCATCTGGCATACCGACTGGAGCGGCGCCAACGGTACAGACCGTGCCAACTGCTGGATCGAACTCGACTTCGACGAAGAAGCGACGCTTGATGCGCTGCTTTACCTGCCGCGCGGCGGAGCCGGCAACGGAACCATCACGAAATACCGTGTGGAAGCCGAAATTGATGGCCAGTTTACTGAAGTCGCTTCCGGTTCCTGGACGGCAAGCAACGGCTGGAAAGAAGCTGTTTTCGCCACACCGGTCACAACATCCAAAGTGAAACTGATCGCGGTTGAATCCGTGAATGTGGAATCCAACACAAAGAACTTCGCTTCCGCCGCGTCTATCCGTCTGAAAGGCAAATGGGGAAAAGGCGAAGTCACAACGCTTGATACTGCGCTTCTGCAGGTGTTCTACCGCTATGCTTCTGCTCTGGATCTGAGCAAGTATCTTGATAAGGGCACAACCAAAGCCGATCTGCAGACCCAGATTGACGACGCCAAAGAAATTCTTGATGGCGCCGAAGGCAAGACACAGGATGATGTCAACAGCACGCTGACAAACGGAAACCGCGCTCTGCTTGAAATGCGTCTGACGCCGGACGAAAGCCTGCTTGAAAAACGCTCCAATTAATACTGGGTGCAGATACACGGATGCAGCATCAGGCTTATCCTGTAACTCCTCTAACCGAAGAACCGCAGTCTCTTTCGACTGCGGTTCTTTTTGTGTGATTGTAAAAATGTATTGCAAAAAAGCAATGTATGCAATTAAATGGAAATTTAAGAAAAGGCTTAAATACTCGAATGAAGTCAAATTTATCTCTATAATAGATATGTAAGCGGTGTGATGGGCGATTGATCTGCACCGCTTTCTCATTTGTGCGATAAAAGAAAGGAAAAAGATGAAAAAAGTATCAGCAACTTTGTTGAAAAGAGCCATGGCTTCTGCTGCTGCCGCAAGCATGTCTCTTTCTCTGCTGCAGGTTCCGGTGCTGGCAGCACCTCCTGCAAACCTGATCAACATCGCCGGTGATCTGGAAATTGAAGTGCCTTCTTCGGAAAACAGGCACGGTCCGGAAAATCTGGTTGATGGAAACGACAAGACTCTCTGGGTCGCAAACGGCGCCAAGTGGCCTTCCACTGTCCGCTTTAAACTCCCGGCAGACAACGCTCCCACGATTTATAAAATGGTGGTGAAATTTGAAAAAGGATATCCCGAGCGCACAGTGGATGTCACTCTCCAGCACATCCTCAACGATGTAGTGTCGCAGCCGATTGTCGATGTGGAGAAAAACGATTTCTCGCTCAATGGAGATCTTGTATTCACATGGGAGGATGGCATGGTCGGCACCGAAATCGACCTCGTGCTCTCTGATCCGCTCAACAACGGCCAGGCGGGGGCGTTCTGGCCCGGCGTTGCGGAAGTGGAAATCTATACGGAAAGACAAGAAGAAACGCTCCCGGGCGATCTGATCAACATTGCGCCCGAAGGTACGATTTCTTCGATCAAACCAGGGCAGGGCAATCCCGCAAACCTTGTAGACGGCGACTACAAGTCGCTGTATGTCTTCAGCCGGGGACTTTCGACAACCGGGGGACAGGCTTGGGTACAGCTCGACTTTAATCAGCCAAAGAAAATCAGCGCGATTGAAGCCGCATTCGAAAACCTCGGTTCGGAAGATTCCAATGCATTCAAATTCACTTACGATCTGCTCGGAAAAGCCAAGACAACGGATGGGGAATGGACGGTTCTCGCCGCTGATCAGACGGCTACTCGTCTTGACGGTGACTGTGTGAAGATGGTCAATTTCGAACAGGAACAGGAAGTTCAGAGCGTACGTGTACTGATCAAATCGATTGAGAGCGGCGGCGGAGATCCGTGGCCGGCGCTTGCCGAACTGAAAGTTTTTGCGAAAGAGGATACAACGCCCGACATTCCGGAAGGAACGAACATCGCGGAGAATAAACCTCTGCATACCAATACAGGTGCTGAACGTGTAAACGTGATTGCCGATGGCAGACTGAATACGATGTGGACGGGTGAAATGTATCCAGCCTACATCGATATCGATCTTGAAGAGAACTACACTCTCGATGAAGCGATCGTCTATACACCCGCTTCCGGTTATTCGCAGTATTCCATTTATACGTCGATGGACGGAAAGGACTTCGATCGTGTCGCGCGCAAAACGAACAAAAATCAGGCAACCGATGATGGAGAGACATGGGATCTTGCCGGCAAGGAAGCTCGCTTTGTTCGCTTGTACATGGAATACAACTCCAGCAGTTCAAAAAGTCAGGTGCGCGAATTCGTGCTTCATGGCGAACCATCCGGCACGCCCGTGCAGGAAACGCCGGAAGTTGTTGTGCCCGATTTTGAAGATACAGACTATGCAAACCCCGTCACAGAAGCGGATACCATCGCCGAAGTACAGGGCATCATTGAACGCCGCCTTGGCAAAGAATACAAAGACTGGTTCACATTTGAACTCAAAGAAGCTGCAAGCGGCTATGACTACTATGATGTAGAAGCAAAAGACGGAAAAATTCATATCACCGGAAACAACGGTGTGTCGCTCTCTACCGGTCTGAATGCCTACCTTGAAAAAGTCGCCAATGTGCATATTTCTCAGGTTGGCGATCAGGTGAAAATGCCCGAAAGCATTGTTCTTCCTGAATCCAAACTGCATAAAGAAACCAAATATCCTGTGCGCTACTCCTACAACT
>CAOKFJ010000188.1 GCA_948467695.1 uncultured Allobaculum sp.
AATGTTCAGGATGCGCTCAATGCCTATGACACAACAAAAGCGAGCATGACTCAGTCCATGTACTACATGATGACCGAACAGGAAAACGGACGCGGAAGCGTTGCTGTATTCAACAACTCCATCAACTATGTTGATGCCGTAGTTGCACTGGATGCCAAAACAAACACTGTGCTTGTCGTTCGCGAAGTCGCTCAGGACAACATGGAAGATGTATACAACGTTCTTGCCATGTACGGATTCGAATTCTAAACATCCGCAGCTTTAGCACTCAATATCCCCCAATAAAATGAAGAATTTATTTAGGCCCGCTCTGTGCTCAGAGCGGACCTTTCTTTTCCAAAAGGAGTGCCGGTTCTAAATCTCCGTACATCAGCGATATGAGTATGGATTCTGATTGGCAGAAGTTTTACATGTGCCGGGAGCAGGAAAAGATAGTCTGATAAGAAGACTCCGGGTGTGGATTTATAATGGCTTAGACCATACAATCGTTTCGTGTATAGACTCTGATAGACAGCAGAGCAGGGAGCAGGATATGAAAGATCAGACTGTAGTTTATCTCAAAGACATCTGCGTCAGTTTTGACGGCAAGGCTGTATTTGACCATTTTGATATATCCCTCTCTCGCGGCGATCGCCTGGCGCTTTGCGGTCCCTCGGGAATCGGAAAGAGCACGCTTATCCGACTGATGGCCGGTCTTCTAGCGCCACAGTCGGGAAGTGCGGTACGCTATGGCAACGTGTCGGTTGTCTTTGATGACAACAAACTTTATCCGCAAATGAGCTGCAGGGAAAATATCGAACTTGGCATCGACTGGTCGAAGTCTTCCCGTATTGAACGCCACGAAGAAAGCGAAAAATGGATGGAGATATTCGACTGCAGAGACTTTGCCGATCAGCGGGTTTCCACACTCTCGGCGGGGCAGAGAAAACGCACAGCTCTAGCGAGAGCAATGATGAAGCATCCGGATCTGCTGCTTCTTGACGAAACCTTTCATGCGCTTGATCCAAAACTTAAAGACGAGCTGATCGGCGAACTTCTTGAACTCCAGAGCAAAAGCGGTTTTGCGATCGTATTTGCGACACATGATCTTCGGGAAGCGCAGAAACTGAATGCCCGCGTTCTGTATTTTGACCCTGACAAAGGACCGATTTTTGCGGATGGCAAAGAAAGCGGAGACAATTGGGATACGCCATAGCAGCAACATCTCGGATCTGAATAAAATGAACCATCTGAATCCGTGGACTGTCAGCGTCTTTGGAAATCTGTGTTTTTTCGATGAAGCGCATGCGCTTTGCTGCTTTCGTCAATGAAAAGGTGAGCGCAGATGCACAGGACTGAGCAGGGGACTAGTTTTGATCAGCATTCTCTTGTCAGACGTCATGGAGTGTGTGTAGAATACAGAGGTTCGAAAAAACGAAATAAGTGAAATGCAATACAATATACCGAAATGATTTAAATAAATTGTGAAAATATTTGCTGAAAAAACAGCGTAAAAATTTTCATCATTTTCACGCGGAGTTTGTGTTGACACCTTTCAAAATATTTTGTAACCTAACTGAGCATGCGCGGGATTAAATTCCCGTTTTTATAAAAGCGAATTACGGACCACCCGGATTCGTTCGCATGAATGAGGATGAAAAGGTTATTTAGATAAGGAGAAAAAATGCCTACTATTAATCAGTTGATTAGAAAAGGCCGTCAGTCCAGCCAGAACATGTCAAAATCTCCTGCGCTGAACCGCGGTTACAACTCTTTGAAGTCTAGACCGACAACTCTGTCCAGCCCCCAGAAACGCGGTGTCTGCACTCGTGTCGGAACAATGACTCCGAAAAAACCTAACTCTGCTCTTCGTAAATACGCTCGTGTACGTCTGAGCAACGGTATGGAAGTTACTGCTTATATTCCCGGTATCGGTCACAACCTGCAGGAGCACTCTGTAGTTCTGATCCGTGGCGGTCGTGTTAAAGACCTCCCTGGTGTTCGTTACCATATCATTCGCGGAACTCTCGACTGCGCTGGTGTTACAGATCGTCGTCAGAGCCGTTCCCTGTATGGAACAAAGAAACCTAAGAAATAAGTCAATCGTGAAAGGAGAATAAAACATGCCAAGAAAAGGACATATTGCTAAAAGGGATGTGCTTGCAGATCCTATTTACAATTCCAAACTCGTAACACGTTTGATCAATAAAATCATGATTGATGGTAAACGTGGTACTGCACAGAAAATTCTGTACAACGCCTTCGATATCGTCGAAGTTAAAACCGGCAAACAGCCGATGGAAGTTTTCGAACAGGCTCTGGGCAACATCATGCCCCAGCTCGAACTGAAAGTTCGCCGTGTTGGTGGCGCCAACTACCAGGTTCCTGTTGAAGTTTCCGAAGAAAGAAGACTTACACTTGGTCTTCGCTGGCTCGTTAACTACGCTCGTCTGCGTAACGAAAAAACCATGGAACAGAGACTCGCTGCTGAAATCATCGATGCTGCTAACGGTGTAGGTGCTTCCGTTAAACAGCGTGACAACGTTCACCGCATGGCTGAAGCCAACAAAGCATTTGCTCACTACCGCTGGTAGTCAAGACAAGCCCGAAGGTTCTCCTTTGAGAACGGGGCAATATGAAAGGATGTCGAATATATGGCAAGAGAATACTCGCTCGCCGATACCCGCAACATCGGTATCATGGCTCACATCGACGCCGGTAAAACAACCACCACTGAACGTATCCTGTACTACACAGGTGTAAACCACAGAATGGGTGAAACTCATGATGGCGCATCCACAATGGACTGGATGGACCAGGAAGCTGAACGCGGTATCACCATTACTTCTGCTGCTACAACCGTTCATTGGAAAGGCAACCGTATCAACATCATCGATACTCCGGGTCACGTTGACTTCACAGTTGAAGTAGAACGTTCCCTGCGCGTACTTGATGGTGCCGTAACCGTACTGGATGCCAAAGCCGGTGTTGAACCCCAGACCGAAACAGTATGGCGTCAGGCCTCCGAATACGGAGTACCCCGTATTGTTTTCGTTAACAAAATGGACTCCACAGGTGCTGACTTCCTGATGTCCTGCAACACAATCGTTGACCGCCTCGGTGTTAAATCCACACCGATCCAGCTGCCGATCGGCGCTGAAAGCGACTTCGAAGGTGTAATCGATATTATCGAACGCAAAGCTCTCTTCAACAAAGGTGATAAAGGTATCATCGTTGAAGAAGGCCCCATCCCTGAAGATATGCTCGACCAGGTTGAAGAGTACCGCATGCAGCTGCTCGAATACCTGTCCGACTATGATGAAGACTTCATGATGCAGGTTCTCGAAGGTGAAGAACCTTCTATCGAAGACATCAAACGTGTTCTTCGTATCGCAGTCTGCAACGCTGACTTCTTCCCCGTACTCTGCGGATCCGCATACAAAGACAAAGGTGTTCAGCCGATGCTGGATGCAGTTGTTGACTACCTGCCTTCTCCGCTGGATGTACCTGCTATCAAAGGAACAACTCTTGATGGCGAACCCGATGAACGCAAACCTTCCGATGAAGAACCGTTCGCCGCTCTCGCATTCAAGATTATGACCGATAAATTCGTCGGAAAACTGACATTCTTCCGTGTATACTCCGGTACAGCTGAATCCGGAAGCTACGTTCTGAACTCCACAAAAGATCAGAAAGAACGCTTCGGACGTATCATGCAGATGCACGCAAACAACCGTCAGGAAATCCCGATGGTTTACTCCGGTGACATCGCTGCTGCCGTTGGTCTGAAAAACACAACCACTGGTGACAGCCTTTGCGATCCGGCACACCCCATCATTCTTGAAAAGATGGAGTTCCCGGAACCCGTTATCGAACTTTCCCTTGAACCGAAAACAAAAGCCGACCAGGACAAAATGGGTCTCGCTCTTGCCAAACTGGCTGAAGAAGACCCGACGTTCAAGACATATACCAACAAGGAAACCGGTCAGACTATTATCGCTGGTGTAGGTGAACTCCACCTTGACATCATCGTTGACCGTCTGCGCAGAGAATTCAACGTCGATGCGAAAATCGGTAAACCTCAGGTTGCTTACCGTGAAACAATCCGCAAAGCTGCTGAATGTGAAGGTAAGTACATCCGCCAGTCTGGTGGTAAAGGTCAGTACGGTCACGTATGGATCAAGTTCGAACCGAACGAAGAAGGTAAAGGATACGAGTTCGTTGACGCTGTTGTCGGCGGTACCGTACCGAAGGAATACATCAAACCGACTAACGAAGGTCTGCAGGATGCCCTTGAAAAAGGTGTTATCGCCGGCTATCCGATGATCGACGTTAAAGCGACTCTGTTTGACGGAAGCTACCATGATGTCGACTCCTCCGAACAGGCTTACAAGATCGCTGCTTCCATGGCTCTTCGTGAAGCTGCCAAGAAGTGCAACCCTGTACTGCTCGAGCCCATCATGCTGGTTGAAGTTACAGCGCCGTCTGAATACCTCGGTTCTGTAATGGGTGACGTTTCCAGCCGTCGCGGACAGATCACTGAACAGGAAGAACGCGGTAATGCCGTTATCGTTCGTTCCCACATCCCT
>CAOKFJ010000189.1 GCA_948467695.1 uncultured Allobaculum sp.
GAATGGGCCGGTCGATCAGGGTATGCATAACTTTGTTTTTCTCTGACTTCATGCGGGTTCCTTTTCCCGCAGCCAGGACAATAGCGTTTCGTTTTGTCATGTGACCACCTTTCGCAGGTATTCTAACACATACTCTCTCAGGCACCTGCTTTGTTCGGGTTTTATAGCGGAAATGAAAATTGATTTGTGAAACAGGAACAACCGCAAGCCTGATGAAGTGCATTGTAAACGCTTTATGTAAAGTCTATGTAACACAAAATACAATCGTTTCATCAAAAAAGCGGGAACACTGCGATGTACGCATCGTGTTCCCGCCTCATAAACAAAGTGCATTAGCCGGCAATCAGAGCTGCATCATCATGCCGCACTTTCTGAAACCGGATATTCTGTCAAACAGGCATCAAATCCATGTCTGCTTGACGCATGGTCACAAGCTAGTCGATCGAGTCGTATTCTTCCTGCAGACGGGCGCGTTCAGCTGTTTTCTGATCGATCTGCGCCTGAATCGGATCGGCATCGCCGGCAATCGCCTGCCATGCGCCATAGGCAGTATCTTTCTCGCTCTGCGCTTTCGAAACAGCGTCTTTGGCTTCATCGAGGCTTCTTTGCGCTTCCTCAATCTGCGCTTTCAGACCTTCTCTTGCTGAAGGATTACTGGACAGCTGGGTTTGGAGTTCTGAAATCTGCGCATGGAGCTGATCAATCTCTGTCTGCGCGTCATCATCATCGCTATCAATACTGGAAAGGCGGTCGTTCAGTTCTTTAATATGAGCGCGCAAGCTGTCATCAGAGGGGAGCGCATCAAGCTGTGCCTGCACGCTGGCAATCGTATTCTGCGCAGCGGCCACATCGTTGTTTGCGGCATCGAGGGCATTGCTCTTGGAATCATATTCGTTCTTAGCTTGATTGATGCGTCGATTAGCGTCATCCAGATCTCCCTGCAGCTCGTTGATTTCGCCGCTGAGCGATTCGATCTGCTCGCGCAGCGCGGCTTTCTTCTCGGCATTTTCCATGTCGTCGTTGCTTGCGGACGGTTTGTCTTTGATATCCGCAAGAGCAAGCAGTTCATCGAATGTCTTGCCGGTCTGGCTAAGCAGCGCTTCATTGATTTTTCGCTTTTCATCTTCCGACAGTTTGTCGTAGATGGATTTGTATTTGGTAATATCCTTGGCGTTCTCGGGATCAAACACGCCGTACTTCTGCGCCCAGGCAAGCAGATTGTCAAAGCCTTTGCTGGTCTGGGAGGAGGAGGGTGAATTGATGAAGTTGGTGATCATATACGCTCCGGTACCGACAAGCGCTACCGCAGCGACAATGCCGCCGACAATAGCAGCGACGCGCCAGCTGGAGCCGCCTTTTTTCTTTTTCGGGCTGCGATAAGGAGGACGATCATCATAGCGGTCGTCATAGCGTGCAGACGATTTGCGGCGGCTTGCGTACTGATCGTACGGCTCATAATCGTCATAGTCGTCTTCATCATCGCGTACATATTCACGGCGCAGGATCGGTTCGTCTTCTTCAAGAAGATCATCGATCTCATCGCTGCTCATGCGCATATCGCGTGTCTGGTCCACATACGGATCTTCCTCGATCTGCTGCGCCGCAGCTGCCGCTGGTGCGCCGGGGAAAACGCGTGTGGATCCGCCGGGATTTGGCGCTGGCGCAATCGGACCATCGCCAAAGCGGCGGGTCATTCCCGTGCCATCCGCGCTGACCGGCACTGCATCCGCTGGATTATCATCATATGCATCATTCTGTCCGGAATACACATCAATACCGGGCTGCGCCTGAGAGGCAGGCGTGTTCTGTCTTGCTGCGCTTGAATACGTCTGCTGAAACTGCTCCGAATTTTCGCGCGCTCTTTGAATGCGTTCGATTCGTTCTTTATTGCGGGCGAAATCACTCATTTTTTTATCAATTTCCTGATCATCCGAAAGGGAATCAAGCAGGGAATCCAAATAATCATCATTGTCTGGTCTGTTCATAAAGGCTCCTTTCGCGTTGAAGGGTCTGCAAGCTGCTGAAATGTCTCTATATGTAAAGTGTATCGAATGAAAATAGACCGTCTGTCGCCAACGCCCGTCAGACGGAAAAGTTCACATTCCAGGCATCAAATTCAAAATTGTACCGCAACTGCGAAAAAAAGCCTCTGCAGGCATGGCAGTCGGGTCCAATTCCAATATAAAGCATTCTTTGACGCAGCATGATTAAATTTTTCAAACATTCTCGCACCTGACTGCACATGAACAAACCAGAAAGCGCCTTTATGCAGTCCTATGCAGATATTTCTTCTCTTTTCTGCATCAGAATCCATATCGCCGCGCAATTCGGATCACGCAGAAAACCATTCAGTTCTGTCCGGGAAAGACCGAAAAAGCTTACCGCCGCATAGGAAAAATCCGATCGTCCTCTCTGCCCGGCTTTTAAAGCCCGCATAACCAGACGGCGCTGCCTTTCAAGCAGTTCATCGCCGAAAAACGCTTTGAAAATTTCTTCAGGACACTCAAATTTTCCATCTGCCAGTGCAGCAGGATATTTTCGCAGAAGCGACAGGCAGCCTTTTTGTCCATCAAGAAATCCTTTAGCCGCCTCGAGATCTCCATAGCGCAGAACACGTCCAAGCATGCGCTCTGCCTGCTGCGTATGCTCAAAAACAATATGCACAGGTTTTAAAAAACGAATTCGGTCTTTTTTGCTGCGCGCAAACACGGAAGGCTTCTTCCACTTCTCGAGCATCGCCCGACAATCTTCGCAAAGCGCCTTTTCTCCGCATATGAACGTTTCTAACGTTTCGCATCCGGTGAATTTCTTTGCGCACCAGAGGCAGCGTTCATAAACTTCAGCTGCTTCACGCAGGCGCCAAGCGCTTTGGAAGGACCTGAAACGAGCGCAAGCCCTTCTCCAAAAGGATCCTTGAAACTTCTTCCCGCGCGCCCGAAAATCTGAATCAGGCTGGCGCTGGTGAAAACCAGATGATCGGCGTGAAACACGATCACCTGCACGCTTGGCACCGTGATGCCGCGTTCGAGCAGAGTTGTACATATAAGCACCTTCGATTCTTTGCGATGAAAGCGGGTCATGATCTCATCTTTGTTTTCTGTTTTGGAGTGAATGACCTCGCATTAAAAAAACAATCCGACGATCAGTTTCATCCAGCGGGTATCCGCGATGCGCGGAACGAAAAGAAGAACCTGCTTGCCGTTTCGCATATGCCTGCGACATGTGAACAGCACCTGAGCAATCTGATAAAGCGTTGATCCTGTTTTGATGACCGGCACGCAGAGCGGCTGCTTGTGCGGACGCATGAACAGATTGACCATTTCCATTTCGCCCCGTTCAATCGCTTTGAGATTTTTCTCATCCGGAGTAGCGGACAGAAGCATGCGCTGTCCGATGCAGCTCTGTCTGGCGATGGATTCAAGCACTTCATTTCCCGCATACGGAAACGCATCGAGTTCATCAAGAACAAGCAGATCAAAGCAGAACGGAAAACGGTAGAGCTGATGCGTCGTGCACACAATCAGATCTCCATCCGTTTCCTGCGTAAATCCTTCGCAGATCTGGACTACATGCAGATCCGGAAAATTCCTACGCAGACGCGCAGCGATCTCAATGACTACCTGCCTTCGGGAAATCGCAAAGCAGACCTTTTTTCCCTGCGCCAGATAAGTGCAAATGCTCTGCAGGGAAATCTCTGTTTTCCCAGCTCCTGCAGCGGCGTACACGAGCACATCCCGTCCGCTTTGCAGTATGGAAAGCGCTCGGGAAGAGACCTCGCTTTGAAAAGGCGTCAGTTCAAATTCAAGCACCGGCCGGACATTCCAGACACGATGCGAAAGACGAGGCGTTCTGGGAAGCGTGCCGGCTTCAAGCGCGCCAAAATCTATGCACCTGCGGCAGAAGCATCTGCCGCGATATGTAAAAAACAGATGCGGATCACGGTTGCCGCAGCGCAGGCATACGGGAGCAGGGGAAGAAACGTGCGCCGATCCCCTCTGCATTGAAGAGAGTGATGCATGGCGATGTGAAGCGTCATGACTCGATGCGGTGGATACAGAATGATTGTTGTTCATAATTCGTAATTCGCGCAAAAGCCGCTTCGTGGGCGAAAGAAAATGAAAAAGAGCAATTTTTTCAATAAACACAAAAAACTGCACGAAAAAAGCGCTCCGGTTAAAGAGCGCCTGTTCGTGCAGAAAGTAAATGTGTTCTGCGGATACGTCGTTATTACTTGTCGTTGCGACCGTATTTTCTGTTGAACTTTTCAATACGTCCCTGAGCAGCAGCGAAACGCTGACGGCCTGTGTAGAACGGATGGCAGTTGCTGCAGATATCAACGCGAAGAGTGTCACCTTTGATGGTGGATCCGCTTTCGAATTTGTTACCGCAGGAAGAGCATACAACAGTTACGGTATGGTAATTAGGATGGCTTCCTTTTTTCATCGCCATATCCTCCTTCCGCCTTAAATCATGAGCTGATTTAAAGTAAGTGCCTATGCATTATAGCAATCCCCCAAAATCCGTGCAACCACAAATCTCAGGACATTTACCTAAAGTTCCTGTTG
>CAOKFJ010000190.1 GCA_948467695.1 uncultured Allobaculum sp.
AGCGTATATGGAGCATGGCATTTTGTGCAGTAGTTTCGCAGCACGCTTCCGTGGAGTTCAAGAACATTGACCGAACCGGCTTTCTGATGCAGGCCGTCGATATTCTGTGTAATCACCGCTTTGAGCTTGCCCATCTGTTCAAGTTCAGCCAGCGCGATATGCGCTGCGTTAGGCAGTGCATCCTGATAAATCATTTCATTGAAATAGAAACGGTAGAACTCTTTGGGATAGCGCTGGAAAAAGGTATGCGAAAGCATGGTTTCCGCAGGGTATGGATACGTGTGCTCTCTTTTTTCCCCATACAGACCGGTCGGCGAGCGAAAGTCGGGGATATTGCTTTCGGTGGATACGCCCGCTCCGCCGAAAAACACGATGTTTTGGGAATCGCGAAGAATCTCTGTCAGCGTCATATTTCAATCTCCTTTAAAAAAACCGGAGAAGACAGGCTCCTCCGGTTTGATTATACGTCCAGTCCGAACTTTCCTTTTACTGATTGTTTCAGTTTAGAAAAATTCATTTCTGCGCACTGCTGAACGCTCATTCAGCAGGCATGAGGGTATGTAAATTCAGTCTTCTTTTTTGCGGACATCGACTGCGAATTTGCCGTCCTTGATATCCACATGAATATCGGCATCGGTCATTACGCCTTCTTCAATCATCTTGCGGGCAATATCTGTCTCGAGATGACGCTGAATGTAGCGTTTCATCGGACGAGCGCCAAAGACAGGATCGACACCGTTTTCGGCGATCTTGTCGTAAGCGGCATCACTGACATGCAGGCGGATGTCTTTGAGTGCAAGACGGCGGCTGAGTTCGCCGACAAACTTGCGGGCGATCTTGGTGAACGCGCTCTCGTCAAGGGCGTTGAAGACAACGATGTCGTCGATACGGTTGATGAACTCGGGGCGGAAGTGTTTCTTGACTTCTTCCATGTACTTCTCGTGAAGCACTTCGGGTTCATTCGCGAATTCGAATGCATACTGCGCACCCAGGTTGGATGTCAGGATGATGATCGTATTTTTGAAATCAACGGTTACACCTTTGGAATCGGTAATGCGTCCGTCATCGAGAATCTGAAGCAGAACGTTGAACACATCAGGATGCGCTTTTTCCACTTCATCAAACAGAACGATCGAATACGGGTTGCGGCGAACGGCTTCGGTCAGCTGGCCGCCCTCATCGTAGCCTACGTATCCCGGAGGAGCACCGATCAGACGGCTCACGGCGTGTTTCTCCATGTACTCGGACATGTCGATGCGCACGATGTGACGTTCATCGTCAAAGAGCTGCTGAGCAAGCGTTTTGGCGACTTCGGTTTTTCCGACACCTGTCGGACCGAGGAACAGGAACGAACCGATCGGACGGTTTTCGTCCTGAATCTGCGCTTTGGAACGCAGGATCGCATCGACGACAAGGTCGATCGCGTGATCCTGACCGACAACGCGTTTTTCCATTTCGGATTTGAGGTTGAGCAGTTTCTTGCGTTCGCTTTCCACCAGACGGCTGACTTCAACGCCTGTCCAGCGGGAGATGATCTTGGCGATCATTTCTTCGTTTACGGTTTCCTGAATGAGCGCGTCATCGGCGTTCTCGTCAGCCTGATGCTGTGCGATACGCTGCTCGAGCTCGGGAATTGTCGCGTAGCGAAGTTTGGCGGCGTCTTCATAGCGGGCTTCGTTCTGGGCGGTTTCCAGGTCAAGCTTGGCTTTCTCCAATGCCTGCTTGTCTTCCTTGGCCAGTTCGATGACACGTTTTTCGTCTTCCCACTTGGTGTGAAGTTCGTCGCGTTTAAGCTGCAGACGACCCATTTCTTCTTCAATTTCCTGACGTCGTTCTGCGGTTTTCTTGTCATCTTCATCCATGAGGGAGGTTTTCTCGATCTGCAGAAGCATGATCTTGCGTTCAAGCTCGTCGAGTTCCTGCGGCATGGATTCCATTTCAACTTTCAGAGTTGCGCACGCTTCATCAATCAGATCGATCGCCTTGTCAGGCAGAAAGCGGTCTGTGATGTAGCGGTCGGACAGAGCGGCAGCGGCAACGAGAGAATCATCGTTGATGTGCACGCCATGATAGGATTCGAAGCGATCCTTCAGTCCGCGCAGAATCGAAATGGTATCTTCGACATTTGGTTCTTTTACCTGAACCTGCTGGAAACGGCGTTCAAGCGCCGCGTCTTTTTCGATGTATTTGCGGTATTCGTTAAAGGTGGTTGCACCGATCATGTGCAGTTCGCCTCGCGCAAGCATCGGTTTGAGCAGGTTGGCGGCATCCATCGAGCCTTCTGTTTTGCCTGCGCCGACGAGGTTGTGAATTTCGTCAATGAACAGAATAATCTGTCCATTGGACTGTTTCACTTCGTCGAGAATGGCTTTCAGGCGCTCTTCAAATTCGCCGCGGTATTTGGCGCCGGCGATCAGCGAACCCATATCGAGTTCGATCAGTTTTTTGTCCTTGAGCGATTCCGGCACATCGTCCTTGAAAATACGCCATGCCAGACCTTCAACAACTGCTGTTTTACCGACACCGGGTTCTCCAATCAGAACCGGGTTGTTTTTTGTTTTACGGGACAGAATCTGCATCATGCGGCGGATTTCATCATCTCGTCCGATAATCGGATCGATTTTTCCTTCGCGCACTTCTTCAACCAGATCGCGTCCGTATTTCTTTAAAGCTTCAAGGTTTTCTTCCGCATTGGGATTGTCCATCTTGCGTCCTCCGCGGCGTTCGAGTTCCGCCGCATAGCACTGGTCTTCCTTCAAGCCGAAAATCTGCACGAGTTTGCGCGAGATGTATGACTTGTTGAACATCAGCGCAATCCATACCGGCGCTGTGGTCAGGTAGGTTTCGTCGTGTTGAGCACCCCACGCAGCGGCTTTTTCAAGCGACTTCTGCACTTCATTGCTGAAATTGGGGTTGGCAGAGCTGGATTTGACGATATTCTTTTCTTCCTCGCGGATCACGGAAAGGGCGGTCTGGGGGTTGACGTTCAGTCTGTCGAACAAGCCTTTAAGAATGCCGTCTTTGAAAATCGCCTCAAGCACATCAATGGTATCCACGCTGGCGTGCGACCTGGCTTTGGCGTCATTGGCTGCCTGCATCAGAACCTTCTGAAGACTTTCGGAAATTTTATCGTAGTCCATGCTATCCCTCCTTTGACATTAATTACAGTCCTATTATAATCCTTCGTTTTTTTGCATTTCGTCTAATGCCTGAGACATTCATATTCACATCATTTTTGTCAGTATTTTGTCGGTTTGTTGAATATTTTTACAATTATTCTGTCGAATTAACGGGATATATTCACCATATCCTTCTTTTTCCATATCCTCGAGCGGCACGAATCGAAGCGCTGCCGAGTTGATGCAGTAACGAAGACCTCCGCTTTGAGCCGGTCCGTCTCGAAAAACGTGACCGAGATGCGCATCAGAACCAAGCGAGCGCACTTCGGTGCGGATCATACCGTAGGACAGATCCGTCTTTTCGCTTACCGATCCGCGTACCGGTTTCGAAAACGCAGGCCAGCCGCAGGAGGAGAAAAATTTATCGCTCGACAGAAACAGCGGTTTTCCATCGTACAGATCGACATAGATACCCGGTTCATCGAAATCGTAGTATTCACCGGTATACGCTCTTTCGGTTCCGTTTTCGCGCGTTACATAGTGCGCAAGCGCTTGTTTCATTTCGCTGTACTCTTTTGGCTTCTTAAGTGCGTCAGCGGGTTTTTTGTCACTCATTTAAATCACCTTCCTGCTTTCAGTCTATCGGCGAACGCTATGCGCAAACAATTGCGATGCCTGAACGCACGATAAACCGCATCTGCATACTAAACACTGACCGTACAAAGAAACAAAGCGGATAGGACACCTCATTTTAAAGACGGGCAAACAGGTCTTGCGAATGGTTTTAAAAGCATAGAGTGAACACAGTGACTTGCTCAAGGCACATACAACTGTTCTGCACTGTCTGCACCATCAGCTTGTGCCGGATTCAGGAGGAAGAACATGAATAAATCCGAAACACGCACACCCGTTTTTTTAACCCCCGCTTTTTTTCCGGACGATCGTTTCCGCGATGCGCTCAAAGAAAAGCTCAACCTGCCCGAAGATATGGAAATTTCATTCCGTGTCCTCGAAAAAATCAGACAGCTGAACCTTTCCGCGATGTTTATCGATGACCTTTCCGGTATCGAATATTTCTACAACCTGCGAAAGCTCGATGTCAGCATGAACTCGCTTCATGCTCTGGATGTCTCCAAACTGCGCGCGCTCGAAAAGCTCAACTGCGATGACAACTACATCAGCACACTCAAAGTCGACCGACTCGACAATCTGCGCAAGCTTTCCGCGCGTCGAAACCAGCTGACTTCATTTGAACCGGAGAAGCTTAAATCCCTCTCTTCCCTGTACATTCAGGAAAACCGCCTGCGTTCGCTCAATCTTGCAGGCTGCCCCAAACTCAAAAAGCTCAAGTGCAACGCCAATCCCCTCAGACGCCTGAACATCTCCAATTGTCTGCATCTTGAAGAGCTTGAATGCCGCTATGGAAGACTTCGTTCGCTCAATCTC
>CAOKFJ010000191.1 GCA_948467695.1 uncultured Allobaculum sp.
TTTCGGAAGGTATCATTGATAAAGTGCTTGCCGAAGGCGCCGCAAAAGCCAGCCGTATCGCCAACAAGAAAATTTCCAAAGTGTACCGTAAAGTCGGCTTCTCCATTTAGCAGACTTCCAGCGCACACACGCAATCAGTTTCAATCGCTTAATTGTTATCCAGACGCTCTTCATAACGGGGAGCGTTTTCTTTTTGCCTGCCAGGAAATCGGGACAATAAAAAAAATGACCCCGCATTGCAGAGTCAGTGTATTCGATATAGTTTTACGTTTCACTCTTGGCGATCAGCAGAAATTCCATTCGCTTGCCGCTTCGATTTTCATCATACGGGCAGGCGCCTGAAGCCATGACATGGAATCGATCGTAAGCTCGTCATCCTGCACAGATGTACTGTTGTCAGCAGCAGCACTTGCCAGGTAAGCATCCAGTCCGTCAGTTGTCGATACACTTGTCAGCGATCTCTCAAAACGGATTGAACTGCACTCCGCATTGTCCAGCCCGAGCAGTGCGGCGGTTTCAAGAGCTCTTGCCTTGGCGCGTTCGAGCGCTTCTTTTTCAAGCGCGGCGAATACAGAATTTTCGTCCTGTACAAAAAAGCGAAGTTCGGTTTCGATGGGGAAAGGCATCGACGTAATGATCTGCCATACTGCGCGAAGTTTATCGAGGTCGAGTGCTCCTCGCGCGATCATGTTGAGTCTTGCGCACTGTTTCTGCGCCTGGGGCATTGTGGACGAATCGAACTGTTCCAGCCCGAATGAAGCCGGATCAATTCCCGCTCTGGCAAACGCCGTCATCAGCTGGTCTGCTGATTCCTGCAGACGGTGCAGACTTGCCTGCATCGAAACGCCCTCGCAGGCAATCGACAGAGTGATATCCATGCCATCGCAGGATACCCGCTTCGAAGCGTCCGTCGTCAATACAACACTTGTCATAGGTATTCTCCTTCAGATCATGACATCTGATTTACTTGTTTTCATATTAAAGGATACCTAAATCAGTTTCAATCCTTTACCTAAAGCTCAATAATTCATAAATGATTATTTCAGGCATTTTTCGGCGGTAAATTGTTCGAATATCCTGATTTCAAACCCAAATCACGTTCGCATATGAAAAACAGACGAATTATGCAATTCCTCGAAAAAGCATCTGGAACCGGTGCGTTTTCCTGGAAAATATGAAAAATTTCCATCAAAAAAGGCGAAGACCATGCTTCGCCTGTGCGGTTCGCATTCAATCAGAAAAGCGAATCCTGAATGATTTTACTGTCTGTTCGCGCTGGCACGCTCGTTTACGAGCGCTTTGAAAATTTCGCCTCGCTGCTCATAGCTTTTGAACTGGTCGAAAGACGAAGTTGCAGGACACAACAGAATCACTTCCCCTTCTTTCGCATTGGCAAGAGCGGCATCAAGCGCCTGTTCCATTGTCTCGACTACAGTTGTATTCGAAAAGATCTCCGGGAAAAGTCCGCCGATCTGACCGAAGGCATAGCAGTGCTTAACGACATTATCGTAGTCTTTGAGAACGGTGTAGTCGATGCCTTTATTTTTGCCGCCGGCAAGCAGATGCACGCCGCCTTCAAAACTCGACAGCGCGGCGATTGCGGAATGCGTATTCGTCGCCTTGGAGTCATTGTAGATGCGCACACCGTTGATCGTGTCGACGTATTCGATACGATGCTCTACACCTTTAAAGTTTTTGATGACATCTTCAATCGCGGACTGCGAAATGCCCATATAGAACGCCATGGCAGCCGCCATCATCGCATTGCCGAGGTTGAAATCGCCGACAAGCTTCAGATCAGAAGCAGTGAACAGTCGCTGATCGCAAAGGTACACTTCGCCATCGCGCACACAGAGATCGGCATCGGGATTTTTGAGCGAGAAATCAATGACTTTGCAGGGGATGTTTACGGCATAGCGAACGATATTTTCATCATCGATATTGCGAATGAAGACATCGTCCTTGGAGCAGTTTTCATAAATGCGGAATTTGGACTGGTAGTACTCTTCCAGACTGTTCATGTAGTCAAGATGATCCGGGGCAAGATTGGAGACAACCGAGACATGCGGACGGAACGTATCGATGCCAAGAAGCTGGAAGTTGCTGAGCTCCAAAGCGATTTTCGCGTGCGCGTCGCCAAGTTCAAGCGCGCATTCGGACAGCGGAATGCCGATGTTGCCTGCCGCTCTGGCGTTTGGATCTTCGCTTTTGAGCATTTCGCAAAGAAGCGTGGTGATGGTTGTTTTTCCGTCGGTTCCGGTTACCGCCGCGTATTCAAAATTGGGCGCAAGACGATAAGCCGTCTCGATTTCCGTATAAACAGGAACGCCTTTTTCGACAAAATAGGCAACCAGCGGCGCGCGGTACGGGATGCCGGGGTTTTTGACGACAAATTTGTAGTCGCGCTCTTTCAGTTCTTCGGGATGCCCGTTGTCGTACACCTCGATTCCCTGCGCTTCAAGCGCTTCTTTATCCTCAATGGATTTCATATCGGTCAGAATTACGTGTTCGCCGTGTCCGGCAAGCAGTCGCGCAGCGGCAATGCCTGAACGGGCTGCGCCGATCAGCAGTACTGGTTTTGTCATAGAGACTCCTTCATTTTTTGATTAAATTTTTATCTTCATCCGATCAGTGATCGAAGAGCGTATGCAGTTATCGTGTTTGCTTTGCGCATATGGTCCTGCGTTTGAAACACTCGAAAAGATTGTATGCCTTTTTTCTTCAGGTTTGAAATATTCGCATAGCCGAAGGCGGTATCAAATGAAAAGGAGCCGCGCAAAATGACAGCTCCCTGCAGAATTTATCGTTTTTAATCAGCTCGACTAAAAGAAGAGAACAAAGCAGATCGAAAGCAGCGAGAACAGCAGCTGCCAGGACCAGAAAACCGTGCAGACTTTCATTTCGCTCCAGCCCTTCTTTTCGAAATGGTGATGCAAAGGCGCCATCAGGAAGATACGCTTGTGCGTTTTCTTGTAGTAGGCAACCTGAATGATGTCGGACATCGCTTCGGCAATGAAGACAAGACCCGCAATCAGCAGCGCGATTTCCATATCGGTCACCAGAGCAGCCGAAGCAAGCAGACCTCCAAGCGCAAGAGATCCGGTATCACCCATAAAGACTTTTGCGGGATGAATGTTAAAGAAGAGATAGCCGACAAGTCCTGCAGCCGCAAGCGCGAGAATGAAGGCGATATCGGTTTTTCCCTGCCACAGAGCGAAGCAGAAGAACGGAATGAACGCGATGGTGCAAAGACCGGCGCAAAGACCGTCTACGCCATCCGAGAGGTTCACCGCATTGGTTGTTCCGGTAAACATGAAGAATACGATGATAAAGAACAGAATGGCGGGAATCGATACTACTCCGGCGCTGCCGCAGAAGATGCCGCTTCCGCTGCTCATCATATAGACAAGAGTAAGAACAATTGCGAGAAGAGACTGAAGACCGAATTTGAGTTTCGGTTTGAGTCCGATGTTGGAATGCTGGACGACAATCAGATAGTCATCGACAAATCCGATGATGCCATAGCCAAGATAGGCCGCCCACACGAGAAGAACGCCAAGATTCCACCCAAAGGGCGAGAAGAACGAGAAGACCGCATAGACAAGAAATGGAATGATCACAAAAGCAAGTCCGCCCATTGTCGGGGTGCCGGATTTCGCCTTGTGGCTTTCAAGACCTTCTTCCCTTTCCGTCTGTCCGTATTTCAGCTTGTGAAGATAACGGATGAGCGCCGGCATGCACACAAGCATCAGCGCGAGTACAAGAACGAAGCCGCCGGCCATCCAGGCAAACGCCATCGGTTCGACAGTAGCAAAAGTCATAATGAATCACCTTTCAATTTATAAAACACAGCAAGCTCAACAGATCACGCGCAGCATATTGTCCAAGTGCGCGCATCGATTTAAGGAACCGAGTAAAGAATAAGAAGATTTTCCTTTCAATAAAAGCTTTTTCGATGTGTTGAATCGTCATGATTATAGCACAGTCCGACTTGAAGGCATCGCCTGCCTTGCAAGGTCTAACATGCGTCAGGTAAAGGGCTTTCATAGCGTTTTTGTTTGAAAGAAACGCACATGAAGGTAAAAGAACAAGATTTTGTTCTTTAAAAAGAGTATACTCAACTGCATGACAGAGGATGCCTCGCAACGGTATAGATCAGTCTCTGCATCAGAGACCGCCTTGTCCGGGACAGGTCATTCGTTAGTAACTGCCTTTCTGATTCTTCCCTCTCCGGTATGAGCCAAATTCGCTTAAACCGGAAAGATATCGCTTTTTTTGCGTTATATCGCAATTAGACTTGAATCAGTTTGTGCCAAGTGATACTATGTCAAAGCGACTGCGCAAGCAGTACTGACTGGAGAAGGAGGGATCAAGATGTCTAGAAAGTGTGCTATCTCTGGTAAAGGACCCATGTCCGGAAACAAACGTTCTCACTCCATGAGAGCTTCCCGCCGCAAATGGAACGTAAACCTGCAGAAAGCTACTGTCATGGTTGACGGCGAACCTAAAACAATCAAGGTTGCAGCCAGAACACTCAGAACCATGAAGAAAA
>CAOKFJ010000192.1 GCA_948467695.1 uncultured Allobaculum sp.
TGGGGATCGTTTTTCCATATTTGTCGACACCACCGCGCAGGATGACATGGGCGAGGGGATTGCCGTCGGTCTGCACGTCATAGCCGCGGTAGATGAAGCGGTGAGGATGCTGAGCGGCAGTGACTGAGTTCATCATGACCGAAAAGTCGCCGGAAGTCGGGTTTTTCATGCCGACAGGGATATTGATGCCCGAGGCGACAAGGCGGTGCTGCTGGTTTTCCACCGAGCGGGCGCCGACAGCTTCATAGGAGAGGAGGTCATCAAGGAAGGAACGGTTTTCCGGGTACAGCATTTCATCGGCTGTTGAAAGACCGGTTTCTTCCAGCACGCGCAGATGCATTTTGCGGATGGCTTTAAGACCTTCAAGCAGATCGGGATCGGCATTGGGATCGGGCTGGTGGAGCATGCCTTTGTAGCCGTCGCCGGTTGTACGGGGCTTGTTGGTATAGACGCGGGGGATAATCATAAGGCGGTCTTTGACAACTTCGTTCAGTCCGGCAAGCTTGTGGCAGTATTCAAGAACGCTTTCTTCGTTGTCAGCCGAGCAGGGGCCGACGATGACGATGAAACGGTCGTCTTTGCCCTCGAAAATGGCGCGTATCTGAGCATCGCGCGCTTCTTTGTTGGCTCTGGCAGTATCCGACATGGGAATTTCTTCTTTGAGAAGTTCGGGATCAGGGAGTTTATGATTGATGTGAATCGACATACAGTCTCGCTTTCTTTTTGTTCCAATTTGTTTCATGAATTTTCAATTCGCTTTTCAGTATAACATTCGCTCGATAAATGAAAAGCAGAGCAAGAAAACATGCAAACGGTATCTATAAAACAGTACCTTTTTCTGCCTCTTCGTCAATTACGGTGCTGTTCCGGTGCTCATCAATGCAAAGAAACAGCTGAAAAATACGTTTTATGGATGAGAAGCCAACGGAAAAAGACTGTATTAAATTTGTATGATCTTGTGAGAAGTCGGTCGGCTGAATTTGCGCATCGTATGCACGCCATATCCAAATATCTAATCATGTAGACACCAGACAGATATATGGAAAAATGAATATCCCGCTGATTTTACTCAAATTGATGTAAGCGCTGTCTTTACGGGTGCAAAAATCGTTGTGCATGCAGATCAAGTGTTTTCAAACCCGAGCTATTTCTGTATCATGAACAATTGAATGAGGTGAATTATTTATGAAAACCTACGAAATCCGGATCGGCTCGGTTGAAGGAGAAAACCTCTCCACACTTAACGACCGAACCTATGCCCGTCTGAGCGACTCGATTGCCGAACTGAAAAATGTTCTGAACGCGATGCAGAGCGATCCCGCTTCTCTTGATGACGACAAGAGTCTTTGGATTGTGCGCACAAGCGGAAAAAAAGGCTCGCCGGCAGTTGAGACAAATATTGTGCAGATGGTCTGCGGCAATGATGAAGACAGCGGTGAATTCTGCTACGAAGGCATCTACTACCTGTCCAAATGCAGCGACTTTGAACGCATGATTCTTGTCGGCGAAAGAAAGGGCTCCTGGATCGGTGAATACAGCGTGCAGATTGCAAGCAACACAGTAAATGAACTGTGCTTCTTCTCGGATCTTGAGATGATTCTTGAATCGGTTAAAGATCTTCGCGAAGACCCGGATCAGATCCGCAACCGTCTGATGACCATCTTCAGACGCGAAAACGACAAAGACGCCAAATCCATTGCTCTTCTTCTGTACACACTCAATCCCGACGGCACTCTTAAAATGCAGTCGAGACTTGATGTGAATGAAGAAGACCGCGATTTTGCCATGCTCATGGACTTTATCCGCGCTGAACAGGACGAAGAACATGAGGAAGAACCTTCTGCCGACAGCGAAGTCGAAGCAGTAAGCGTTCCTGAAGACATTGAAGCAGTTGAAGCTGCCCAGACCGGAGAATAATTCCGGTCTTTTTCTTTTCGCCTACTTGAACTGCCCTTCATGTACAGTCTTCATGGATATGCACTTTCGAATATAAATCCACATACGATCCGGATAAAGGAATTCGAGATTTTTGAACATTTCGCTTGTCAGGCAATGCAGAGAAGATTATAGTACTTAGCAGTTAAACACATAGAGTGCTAACACATGGAGGTTCGTATGTCTGAAAGAAAAGAATTTAAAGCCGAATCGAGACGTCTGCTCGACCTGATGATCAATTCGATCTACACGCACAAGGAAATCTTCCTGCGCGAGCTGATCTCCAACGCATCTGATGCGCTCGACAAGTACTCTCTCAAAAATCACAAGATGCCGGAAAAACTCACCATCCGCATCGATCTCAAAGAAGAAAACCGTACCCTTACCATTTCCGATAACGGAATCGGTATGACCCGCGAAGAACTGGAAGAAAACCTCGGCACAATCGCCAAATCCGGGTCTCTCGCGTTCAAAGAAGAACTCAAGAAAGCTAAAGAAGAAAAAGAAAATGCCGAAGCTGCAGAGAACGCCGATGCGCCTGTATCGAACGATGTGGATATCATCGGTCAGTTTGGTGTAGGCTTCTACTCCGCGTTTATGGTTAGCAAGCATGTCGATGTCATTTCCAAAGCAGCAGGCAGCGAAGATGCCTGGTGCTGGAGCTCTGATGGAGCCGACGGTTATACCATTGAACCGGCAGTCCGTACCGATCATGGAACAACCATCACCATGACACTCAAAGACGATGATGATGTCGAAAGCTATTCCCGCTATCTCGACAGCTACACCATCTCCAATCTCATCAAAAAATACTCCGACTACATCCGCTACCCGATTGAAATGGATTTCACCACACAGAAAATGGTCGAAGCCACCAAAGACAGCGACAATCCGGAATTTGAAGATGTTACGGAAACACGCGTAGTCAATTCCATGGTTCCGCTGTGGAAGAAACCCAAATCCGAAATCACGGATGAAGAATTCGACCAGTTCTATATGGAACAGTTCGGTTCATACACCAAACCGCTCGAACATCTCTTCTTCAGTCTTGAAGGAAATACATCCTTTACCGCGCTGCTGTATGTTCCGTCGAAACGTCCGGAAAACTTCTTCACCAATGCCTACAAACCCGGACTGCAGCTCTACTCCCGCGGCGTCATGATCGAAAACCGCTGCGAAAGCCTGCTGCCGGATTACCTGCGATTTGTTCAGGGTCTTGTCGATTCCCAGGATCTCTCGCTGAATATCTCTCGTGAAATGCTCCAGCATGATCACCAGCTGCGCTTCATCAAAAAGCAGATCGAGAAAAAAGTGCTCTCCGCCCTTAAATCTATGCAGGAGAAACACCCGGAAGACTATCTGACTTTCTGGAAAAACTTCGGTCTGAGCATTAAAGCCGGTATCTACGACTCTCAGGGCGCAAACAAAGACAAACTTCAGGATCTGCTCATGTACCCGACTTCGGATGAAGGCAAATTCAAAAGCCTCAAGCAGTTTGTTGAAAGCATGCCTGAAGAAGACAAGGATATTTTCTATCTGTCCGGCAAGAACACCGCTACACTGGAGAAACTTCCTGCTGCCGCAAAACTGAAATCCAAAGGCTATCCGGTTCTTTTCCTCTCGGATGAAATCGACGAATTCATCATGCAGCTGATCGGCGAATATGACGGACACGCTTTCCGCAACGCCGCTCAGGGCGACCTGGATCTCGACAGTGAAGAAGAGAAGGAAGAACTCAAATCGCAGAACGAAGCCAACAAGGAACTGCTCGACTACATGAACGAAGCGCTTCCTGAAGTCAGCGAGGTTCGCCTGTCCAACCGTCTGGTGGATGATCCGGTTATGCTTGTCGCCGGCGACGGACTTTCCTTTGAAATGGAACATCTGTTCGGCATGTTTGCCGAGCAGGCAGGAGAAGCGCCGATGGATGGCTTGAAGGCTTCCCGTAATCTTGAAATCAACCCGAACAACCCGATCTGGACTGTTCTGCGTGCGGATTTTGCCACCGACAAAGATGCAGTGAAGGATATTGCCGAAGTCCTCTATGATCAGGCATGTCTGATTCAGGGATTCGCCATCAAGGATCCGGTTGAATATTCCCGCAAAATCAGCGCACTGCTTGCCAGAAGCGTGAAATAAGTCAGGCGCGTATTCACCTGATTCCCATCGTACAATACGCAATCAACGCAAAGACGCTGTCTTCATCAATACGAGACGGCGTCTTTTTTTTTTGCGCCTGCACGCAGAAAAGAACTCATCGATTGCGAGAGTACGATTGGACTGTCTGCACGAAAAAAAGGATATACTTGTCGGGTATGAATAAGTTTGAAAACAATCAATATCCGTGTTCCAAACCATCGGATTCACGGGATCCTTCGAATGTACCCGATACGCATTCGCCAAATGCGTTTATCCGGCTTTCCGAGCGGCAGCTCAAGCTGATGGTCTATATGACCGCGCTAAGCGCCGGGGCGCTGCTGATCTCCAATCTGTGCGCGGTCAAGCTCTGGAATCTTGGCGGAGTCGCGGTTGACGGCGGTCTGGTTCTTTTTCCGCTGACGTATATTTTAGGCGACCTCGTTGTTGAACTGTTTGGACAGTCGAGATCGCGC
>CAOKFJ010000193.1 GCA_948467695.1 uncultured Allobaculum sp.
GAAAATTGACGAATACGCGGGAGACGATGTGTATCTGGCGATCGGTTTTGTTTCAAGAAAAGAACAGGACGATCTGCAGAAAAAACTGCCTGGATGCCTGATCACACGATGGGGCGAACACGCGGTTGACATCATCTCCGATACGGGAGGCAAACAGGTCGGCATTGAAGAATACCTCGCGCATATGAATATTTCCGATGAAGAGACGATCGCATTTGGCGATGGAGAAAACGATCTGGAAATGATCCGGCACGCGGGAATCGGGGTTGCGAGGGGCAATGCCGAAGAAATGGTAAAAGCGGTTGCTGATTACGTGACAGACGATGTGGATCATGACGGAATCCGCAATGCCGCTATTCATTTTGCTTTGATCTAACGAAAGAGATTTAAACGATCCGCTTAGGAACAGATGTTGAGTGGTTGAGTTCGGTTTGGGAAAACACTGATAGAATTTCGAAACGGCAAATGTGGCTAAAAATAGCATCGTTTTGGCAATAATTGAACGAGCAAGTTCTCTCTTATACGAATTCACGTATATTGAAATCAGCAGAATACGAATGTTATGAATTGGTCACGTGCGATAAATACGATGTGATTCGCATGTGCTTATCCCAAAAGCAGGTGTTTTGATCTTCATTTCATTCGTCAGAAAAGAGGTATGAATATGAAACATTCTCATGGCATGAGTCTTCTTTTCGCAGCAGCGCTGATCCTGGGCGGATGCGCATCGAATACAACTGACACATCGTTTGCTGAAACTTCAGAAACGCAAAGCGCTATGGCAAACGCATCGAAAGCTGACGATGAAAACGCGAAGATCGACGGCAACCAGAAGCGAACGGAGTTTGTGATCGACAAAGAAACGTTTAAAGAAAAAGTCGCAAAAACGCTTGGCAGTTCGGTGAAACTGACCGATGACTACACGCAGACTGATTCAGGCGCCTATCGTCTGGCGATCACAGATACGCTGAGCATGGATGTGGATCCGGCAGAGGATTCCGATGGCATCGCATGCGTGCGTTTCAACACGAAAAATACCGATGATATCGCAATGATTATGAAGGTCTATGAACTGTTTGAAGGATTTGATGACAGACTTCAGGGAACCGCCATGGTCAAAATGTATGCGCAGTTCGATGAAAAACACGAAGCGAAACCTCCAGTCACCGCCTCCGCGATCGGCAGCCGACTGCAGTTTACGCAATCGCTGCTCGTT
The DNA here is from genome assembly GCA_948467695.1 of uncultured Allobaculum sp. Taxonomy (GTDB): domain Bacteria; phylum Bacillota_I; class Bacilli_A; order Erysipelotrichales; family Erysipelotrichaceae; genus Allobaculum. The sequence continues at coordinate 1,217 of CAOKFJ010000193.1, forward strand.
GACAACGATCAGCTTCATTTCCAGTTCGAACTTGCGCCGACAGGCAAAATTGATGAAGCGGCATATATGGGATATGTTCCCATTAGCGCTCAGCTGAATTTCGATAATCTGCTTTCGCACCAGAAGTAGAGTTCCAAAGAAGATCTCGAAAGCGTCACGAAATAACCTTTTTCAAAAGCTCCCGTCTGTTCCGATCGAGAGGGATAGTCTGGAGCATTTTTGGCAGAGAAGGATAATCTAATGAATTTGCTCAGAGGGATATTCATGAAGTAAAGCTTTAGAAAAAGCTGAAGTTTACTTGAATGACCAAAGAAGAATGTTGCCAGAAACCAGAATAAAATTATTTCATTAGAACGCAGCAGGTTTACTTTCTCGTTCGCACTTATCGAACAAATGTAGTAATAAAATATTTCGAAATCAAAAATCGATACCTATTTAAGTTGGCTTTCGATAAGCTGAAGATTGTTCCTATTTCAAATGAAGATCTGAGAGCAGATTTCAGTTTTCAGGAATCTGAGATTGTCAAATATGGATTGTTGGCAGTGAAGCTATAGGGAACAGGGAGGCAATAATGAATAATGCAATTCGCAAAGGAGCGCCAGTTCTCGTCGCACTGTCCGTTTTCTTTTCAGGATGTTCAGGCATGTCGCAAAAAGAATCATCTAATCAGATAGAAACTGTGACAGCAGAGCTGCAATCCTATGCCGGACCAGGCGAAATCTATCGAAGATTTGGAAAACGATCTTTGACAAAAGACTACCAGATCATTCGAGTCGAAGGAGAATGGTCGGAAGTAGAAGATTTGAGTGACCGTTTCTACATGAAAACAGGCGAGCTTGATCAGGATAAAGTTCAAAACGCTCCTCATGTTGTACGAACAGGGGAGGAAAATGGAAGCGTAGATAAGCCTTTTTATCATTTTCAGGATGTCTGCGCTTTGAATCCACGCAAAGAAGGTTACCTGTACTCAACACCAGAACTGTTCGATCCGATCGGAGTCATCCATACGCAGGAACCGCTCGTGATCGTAAGCATGGAAGAATATGATGAAATTACTCCGATCATTTGTGTAGAACACGAAGATAATAATGGACGATACAGAGCGTACGCCGATTTGCGTGAACTTCTCGGAACCGCAGATCCGGATAACGGATTTGAGCGAGCTCAATCGCAGAACGCTTTTATTGAGAAAAATGGAGTGCGATATGTTTCAACAGAGAACACAAATTTTGAACCTCATGCAAGCGAATTGAATGGCAACAATTATGATTCTTATGACAGCGAGTGGAAACCGACTTCTCAGGATATTAACAAATTGAGGGACAGAAGTGGTGAAATCGTGGATGCAAAAATTGAATGGGTTCAGACGCTGGATCCGTTTAGCAATGATTTTTCAGGCGGAGAGCGGGATTATATGACGGTGCGCAACGCATCACTATCCGGAAACGACTTTGCCACACTCGAAACTCAGGGAGAAGAGAACCTTCAGCCGCTAGTCGATCTGTTTTATGGAAACTCGATTCGACTCCAGGCTGATGAATCCAGTCATTTCAGCATGGCTGATGAACAGACACAGGAATTCTCTATACGATACGATCTATACACGCATGGTGAAAATCAGAGAATTACGCTCTATACGGCTAAACCTTGGGAGAGTATTCGTGCAGAAACCTATATGTCAAAGCGATTTGATCTTTCTGAAGTGATTTATGGAGAAGAATGGCAGGGATGCAACTCCAAAGAGAAAGCACAAGAAAAAGAAGATGAAGTGATTCGCTTGATGTACCCGGAACTTTCCAGCGCTAAAATCGTAAGTATGGAAATGCAGTTTGGGGATACATCCGAAATGATTAACACTTTTGGTTTCAATCTGTTCTTTACTAAAGATTTGGATCTGATCGCGGTGCCGACTCTCTCGCCGAATACAAAATTTTCTGTCTTTGCGGATGGAAGGTATGTCACAGATGCGGCAAAGGATCTTAAGCGATGCCGTATCAAGCTCGATGATCATGCGCGAGATAAGCTAATCGAACTTTTAGGAGCATCTGAGCTTTATGTTGGTGGCAAGCCGGCAGAAGATCCAATACCTTTGGACCCCATCGATGCAGACCAGCAAACTCCCGAAGCGCCTGGATCCTCACAAAATGTGCAGTCAGGCAATGTGACATTTGATCAGATTGTCGGAGACTGGAAAATTGATACCGATCGCACAATGGCGATGAGCGGAGTGTCCATGTGGGAGATTCTTGGCAAAGGCGGAAGCGATGCGGGAAGCCACATGACTATTTATTCGGACAGCCGGTTTGAAACGGAAGGCGGGATTGAATTCGGTTTTGGTATCGGATACGGTGGTGTGGGAAAGGTCTATCTCAGCGATGATGGAAGCATCGGGTATGTGATCACCCCGTACGAAATATCCGAAGACATCGGCGAAATGATCTATACGATTTGCGAGAACGGAGAAGCGCAGCTGAAAATGCCATTCGATTATGGTCCCGGAATAATCGATCTGTCTGGAAGAAAATCAGCTGAGTAAACACAATACGCACCGAATACAAATGCTGAATGAATCAGCGACAATGAATAGAGCGAAGCAGCGTTCGTCCGTCAGGGATGAACGCTGTTTTATCTTGATGTGATGTGAACAATAATAGTAAAAAAATACTCTTAAATCGGGAAGCGGTATGTTTTCAGTCGAAGTTTCTATAAGCTGAAATTGTTCCATTCATTCGCAACCATTTGCTCGTACGATCCGACTGCAGGATTGGAGACCATTGATCACGTATGAGCGTATAAGAAATATTCCAGTTTTAAAACGACATGTTCTTGTGTGCGATCAGTTGAAAACCGGAAAGATTTTGATCAGAGATGGAACGTGGAGGCATTCATGAAGAATACGATTCGCAAAATGGCATGCGCGACACTTGCCATGTCGCTGCTGCTTGCTGGCTGCTCGGCAAAGCCAGATGAACAAACACCAACCGAAGAAAGCTTGATGATGATCTATGCCGGCCCCGGCACGGAATACCGCAGGTTTGGAGAACGCGATCTGGGCAATAATTACGAAGTCATTCGTGTGGAAGGGCAGTGGGCAGAGGTAGAAGAGCATACTGACCGTTTTTACATGCGGACAGAAGCGCTGAATCAGGACAAAGTCAAAAGCGCGCCTCACGTCGCAGAAAGTGCAGTAGGAAAGGCAGAAGAAGAAAACCCTTTCTACCATTTCACAGATGCAACCATCACTACAGCAGCGCAAGCGTACCTGTACGGATCTCCCGAACTGTACGATCCTATTGGAG
>CAOKFJ010000194.1 GCA_948467695.1 uncultured Allobaculum sp.
GATACCGCTTTACGCAGGAAGAAAACCGCGGCCGCGCCAAGCGCTGTTCCCGCAAAAGGGATCAATGTGGAAAGAATAATTGTCGAATCCAAAAATGAACCTCCTTGAAACTGTCATGCCTGTTCCATTGCGATCCAATTATCCGCATGGACAGAAATGCATGACGTTTCGTTTGATTCATTATCCAAAAAGCGCTTCGAATACTCGATCAGGTTGCCTGAATGGATGAAGCTGCCATTCATCAAAATCCGCAAGCGGTCTGCCTGTCTGCACGCACAAAACCGGAACTGCTTGAACAGTCCCGGCTGAATGTTTTTGTGTATGTTCATTGACGATCGGCTTTCGCCGATACAGCTGAATCTTATGTTTGATCGGTTGATCCGTCTTACATCTGACCGGCGTCAACGTTGTCGTCGCGGACGAGAACGTCATGCGCACCGCCTTCGCTGATGGATACAGCGGAAACGAGAGTGACTTTCGCGTCTTTCTGGAAATCGGCAATGTTGGTGAATCCGCAGTTGCACATGGTGTGCTTGATTTTGGAGATGGTCAGACCAACGTTGTCGGCAAGGCTGCCTGCGTAAGGAACGTAGGAGTCAACGCCTTCAACAAAAGACATTTTTCCATCGCCGCCGACGTCGTAGCGCTGCCAGTTGCGGGCACGAGCGCTGCCTTCGCCCCAGTACTCTTTCATGTAGTTGCCGTTTACGGATACGACTTTGTTGGGAGCTTCTTTGAAACGTGCAAAGTAGCGGCCAAGCATAACGAAGTCGGCACCGAATGCGAGAGCGAGTGTCATGTGGTAGTCCTGAACGATACCGCCATCGGAGCAGATGGGCACGTATACGCCTGTTTCTTCAAAGTATTCATCGCGGGCTTTTGCAACTTCGATTGTTGCTGTAGCCTGTCCGCGGCCGATACCTTTCTGTTCGCGGGTGATGCAGATCGAACCGCCGCCGATACCAATCTTGACGAAGTCGGCACCAGCGTCTGCAAGGAAGCGGAAGCCTTCGCCGTCAACAACGTTTCCAGCACCGACTTTTACAGTATCGCCGTATTTTTCGCGGATCCATTTAATGGTTTCCGCCTGCCAGCAGGAATAGCCTTCGGAAGAGTCGATAACGAAGATATCCGCGCCTGCTTCAACAAGAGCCGGCACGCGGTCTTTGTAGTCGCGGGAGTTGATGCCGGCGCCTACAAGGTAGCGTTTGTGAGAATCGAGTACTTCGTTGGGGTTTTCTTTATGCTGTTCGTAGTCTTTACGGAAAACGAAAGCTTTAAGACGCTGATCTTTGTCAACGATAGGAAGCTGGTTGAGTTTCTTCTCCCAGATGATGTCGTTGGCTTCGCTCAGGGTGATGCCCTCGTCGCCGACGATCAGTTTGTCAAAGGGAGTCATCACATCGCGTACAAGAGTGTTGTCGAGATCAACGCGCGTTTCGCGGAAATCGCGGGATGTGAGGATGCCAAGCAGGATGCCGTCCTGTTTGCCGTTGTCGGTTACTGCCATTGTGGAATGACCGGTTTTCTGACGAAGACGGATCACTTCGCGCAGAGTCGCATCGGGCAGGATGTTCGCATCGCTTCCGGTGAAGCCTGCTTTAGTGGATTTAACCTGACGAATCATTGCCGCCTGGCTTTCGATGGTCTGGGAACCGAAGATGAAGGAGATACCTCCCTCGCGAGCAAGAGCTACCGCCAGTTCCGGTCCGGAAACAGCCTGCATTACCGCACTTGTCAGAGGGATATTGAGAGAAAGAGCGGGTTCTTCGCCTTTTCTGAATTTAACAAGCGGGGTTTTCAGGCTTACGCGATCCGGTGTGTCTTCCGGTCCGGTGTATCCGGGAACGAGCAGGTATTCTGCAAATGTCCGGGATGGTTCTTGAAAAAATTTTGCCATAATTTTCCTCCATACTGTATGTTCGCTCGCTGCGTCATCATCGCATGAATGCGTCGCAGCGCAGGCGGCTGTTGCCCGCCGTCGTTCATATTTTTCTCTATTTTATTCACAGGAATGAATCTGTCAAAAAACAGAGGGCTCTCCCTCTGCTTTTTGTTATGAAAATTCGTTTCAAAAACAAAATGAAATGTTTACAGGTATGCAGACATGTCATTTAATCCTTCATCGAAACGACAACCACACTGACTGGCTGCAGTTCGAACGCTCGAATTTCGCCAAATGTGCGATGAGCCGAATCGTGAAGCACGATGCCGCATCCGTGCAGATCGCAGTGGATCGTTTCATTTGTCGGGTTGAAGAACGATACAAGACGTTCGTTTTCGTCTTTTGTCTGGTAAACCAGAACCTTGCCGTTGATGTCGGACGTCTCCACGCCATCGCGCACGGCCTGACCGGTGCCCAGACGGAAAGAAGAATGTTCTTTGCGCAGTCTGACAAGCGCTTTGAACTCTTCGACCATCATGTCCATTTCGTCTCGACGGTGATAGTCGACCATATTGAAATGATCCGACTTGTCGTACGTATTGCCAAGATTCTGTTTGGTGCGTCCGAATTCCTGGCCGCAGTGAATGAACGGAATGCCCTGTGCGAGCATGACCATCGCCGTTGTCAGATTCTGACGTTTCATTCTTTCGCTTCTCGGCTGTCCTTCGCACGCTTTGCGGTTTTTATCCCACATGGTGTGGTTGTCATGGCATTCGACATAGTTGACAACTTTATAGGGCTGATCAAAGCGGCCTTCGAGAATCGAAGCCGCCATAACCTGCTTGACGTCATTGATCACTTCCGTCTTGCCGGCAGGATAGCCTTTATCGCCAAGGAAGCTTGAATCGCCGCGGATCACATTGCGGAAGCGGTCGGAGAAATGTCCGACCTGAGGCATGTTCATCTGGTTGTTCTGCGACGCGCGCAGCTCATGCGGTACGAAGCTGTTCATATCCCAACCCTCGCCGTAAATCATGAAATCCGGTTTGCGCTTGCGCGCTTCCTTGGCGATTTCATTGAGCAGCGTGTAGTCGAGCACACCCATCAGATCGAAGCGGAAACCATCGACATCGAAAATATCGATCAGCTGCATCGCCGCATCCACCAGGTAGCGGCGGCTCATTTCCGGACGGGAGTCGATGTCGTTGCCGCACATCGAACCATTGGAATAATTTCCCCACGAATCCATCAGGAAATAGTAATCGGGAATCAGCACATCAAGTCCGAAGCGTTCGCGATCCCACACGTGGTTGAACACGAGATCTAGCGTGACTTTAAGTCCGCTTTTGTGCATATCCTGCACCAGACGCGCGAATTCGACGATGCGCGACTCCGGATCAAACGGATCGATCGAATAGGAACCTTCCAGTCCCATATAGTGCGCGGGATCGTAGCCCCAGTTGTAGTAGAGCGTCGGATATTCTTCATCGACACTGCCAAAATCGAGAACCGGCATCAGCTGCACATGCGTAACACCAAGTTCTTTGATGTAGGAAAGACCGGTGCGCTTGATGCGCGTGGTCTCGTTTTCCTCGGTAAATGCCGCGAAAGTTTTCGGATAGGTAAACCCGGAATCTTTCTGGGCGCTCATATCGCGAATCGACGCTTCATACACAATCGCGTCGGTCTGCTGCTTCATCGGTACAGTTTCCACTTTTTCGGGAAGTTTGAGCGCTTCAATGCTGTTGACCTGCGAAAAGCCTGTATTCAGACCGGTGAACAGGTTGTACGGGTCATATGTTTCTTTGATCTCGCCATTGACATGAACGCGGTATACATACATCGCATGGCGCAGATCGCCTTTGACAACGACGCTCCATTCGCCTTTGCTGTTTCGCTGCATAGGCACAATGCGATCGCCTTCTTTGTCCTTGAAGACAACCTCGACGGCGCTTGCAACCGGTGTCCACACACGGAAGGTCGTTTCTGCCGGTTTGTAAATGCAGCCGTACTGTTTATAAGAAGGACTGAAATGGTCCGCAAACTGCTTGGTCTTCACAATATGGCTGTATTTCGCTTTCGCTGTGCGGCAGTGCGAATCATACAGCACGTATTCCCTTCCGACTTTAATCGGGGCGTCTACGGTGCATACATAACAGTAGTGTGTACCGGCATCAACCTTTTCCCCAATCGAAAGCGGAACGATTTCTCCGAACTGGTCTTTGAGATGAAACGAACGGCTTATGCCATCGTAAAATCCCTTCTGCATGTACACATGGACCGTATTGTACCCATCAATAAAAGCTTCAAGGTTATCTTTCGTTCTCATCGACAATCTCCTTTTTTGATGCAGTTTTTCTATAAAAAGACGAAACAAGCTCTTCTTTTTTATGCACCCGCTCGCGAGTGCTTGCCCTATGACATATGCGCTGTTTCGACCGTAATGATACATTCATCATGATTTGATGATAAAAACATCAAATATCTTAAACACAAAAACAAATGATACTTGTCGTGTCGCCTGCTCGCAAGCAGAAATCACTGTCCCCTCAAGCAGTTTCGTGACCATTCACCGGTGAAACCTATGGACCACCTGTTACATCTCTCGCTGTTTAT
>CAOKFJ010000195.1 GCA_948467695.1 uncultured Allobaculum sp.
CGAGGGGGTTGCCGATCCGAGAACAAGCGGGCAGTCAAACGCTTTGGCGCGAAGCATGGCTGCATCCCTGGCGTGGTATTTAGGCATTGTCTCCTGCTTGTAGCTCGAATCATGTTCTTCATCCATGACAATCAGACCGAGATTGGCAAAAGGAAGGAAAACGGATTTTCGCGTGCCGATCACAATGCATGGACCGGCATCGTGTACCGCGTTCCATATGGAAAGCGCCTGCGTCGTACTCAGTCTTGAATGGTAGGAGTAGACATCGACGTCGAAGCGTGAGAGAAAACGCTCCTCCATCATCGGCGTCAGGACAATTTCGGGCACAAGAATAAGCACCTGTTTGCCTTTGGCCAGGGCATCTTTGGCTAGATGATAATAGATCTCGGTTTTGCCCGAACCGGTTACGCCAAACAGAACGCTGATCGGATTTTCACTGGCGCGAATGGAATCAAGCGCGATCTGCTGGTCGGCATTCAGAGAAGGCCATTCGATCTGCTCCTTTTTTTCCAGCGCGCCGCAGGAGGCGATGCGCTTTTCTCTGGAGAGCAGTTTCTTGTTGACGAGTGTCTGAATCATGTAGTCCGAGATCAGCGATCTCGCTTTTTTCTGCGAAATTTCTTCCGGAAGACGGCGGTACGCTTCTTTCTGCGAGGCGCTGAGCGTCACGTCTTCAAGATTTTGCGGCTGTTTGAGCAGCCATATTTCTCTCGCCGCGTTTTTGCGCGCGCTTTTCGAACTGAGTTCAGCAGGAAGCATGCAGTTGACCATGCTCATCGGCGAACTGATCGTATTGTGCGCGAGCACTCTGGCCAGTTCGAGCTGTTCGCTTGAGAGAACCGGTTCAGGATCGATCACTTCAATAATTTCCCGGATTTTGTAGTCTGCATCAGTCGGCTTGTCGCACAGGCTCATCACCATGCCGGTCAGTTTCTGTCTTCCAAACGGCACAAACACCCGGCAGCCGGGCTGTACGGGTGTTCGTGATGCGTAGGTAAAGGTTTGCGAAAGCGCCAGAATTTCACGTTCAATATTGACCTGAACGTAGACCATGCCTTATCTCCGGTCCATCAGGACATCGAAGTATTCGCCGATATTCGCTTTTTCGCAGATGACCGGTTCGATCGCGCCGTTTTCGCTGGTGGCAACGATGGTCAGCCCCGGGCCGTGTCCGGAGGTAAACGAATCGGAATGCACGACAACACCAATGCTTACGGCACCCTGCTTGTAGTGAGCGCCATAGGTGCAGTCGTGGTCAAGCACCGCCACAAAATCGCCAAAACGCAGATTGTTCAGACCGAATTTTTCATTGGCTTCTTTGTCCTGGGTCATGATGTCGTAATCACCGGTCATAAGTGTCGAAGAGCCAAGTCCGCTGCCCATCAGATAAGCAGGAAGCACGGTCGCTACCGGGAAGATCACCTTTCCGTTTTCATCCAGGGCAAGATCCATGGCATCAAGCAGATCCGGATCGAGGTTCATCCAGAACACATCCGGCGCATCGCTCGTTTTCATGCCCTGACCATACGTTTTGATCAGGAATTTTTCGGTGCCGTCCATTCTCTCAAGATCTTCCGGACTGAACCAGGCCATGGTGTGTTCGACACCGCCATGCGTACCCGTAACCAGACCGCGTGCGCCTTTTGCCGCGCCGCCGATGCAGAGTACGGGGTTGCCGATGCAGGAGAACATTTCAACGGCGTTGTTTTCCGAAGAGTCGGAATGCGCCATCGATACACCGGGTTCAATATGATCGCCGGCAATATTCATGCATACATCGCCGATGGCATGCGAATAGGTAATGCCGCCTGTTCCCAAAGTAATGCGCGCGCGTCCGTCAAATCCGCCGCGATAGCCTTTGATTGTGGGATGATCCACGCCGGCGTTGACAGCCATGCGCACAAGCTGTTCTCTGTTGATATTCATCATTTGTTCCTTCTTTCTCATTTGTTGGGTTTTCTAAAAGCGAAATTTCTAAAGACTGTTTCAATGCGTGTCTGCTTTGAAGCTTCACGCACTTATGAATGCCGTCTGTTTTCGTGATCCTTCGTCCATGCAAACGCGAAGACAGAAGCGGCACTCACGGAATCGAGCGCGTTTCGAAACTCTCTTCCATACGGTATGTACAGATGCGTTTTTCCCGCTTCAAGAACGGCGCTTGAAAGTCCGCGCATCGCTCCGCCAATGGCGATCAGACTGTCTTCTTCAAGGGTTTCTCCAAAAAGCGGACGGGCATCGTCATCACGTGCGGCGCACACGATCTCTCTGTTTGCGTTTTTGGCAGTCTGTATGAGGACTTCATCGTTTTCAATCGTGCAGATCTCCAGTCTTTCCCATGCGCCCGCAGAAGAGCGCATAAGAGTAGGGAGCGCAAATGACCAGTCGCGTTTCTGGATGATCATTTTCGAAGCGCCTGCCGCATACAGTGTACGGGCGATGCTTCCCAGGTTATAGGGATCTTCAACGCCGCTGATGTAGACGCAAAGCCCATGGAGCGCATCGCTGGCTGAAAGCTGCGGCAGCGTCCGGCTTTTACACAAAAGGATTACGCCTCCGTTTGATGAGGCGGTTTCGTTCATTTCTTTTCCGTCTTTGAACACGACGGGAATTTCATTCTGTTTGGCGATCGCGATCAGATAGGCAATATCGCGCGATCTTTTTTTGGGATTAACCCAGAGCTCCATTATCTCGCGTTTCTTTTCTTCAAGAACCGCTTTAACGGAGATGGTTCCGCTCACGTAAGTTTCCATGAACATATTTTGAGTCCATGCGGTTTCGTTCTGTCAAGTGATATTATAGGATGAGCGAGAGGTACATATGAAACTAGATTTAAAAAACAAAGTCACGCAGCGCATATTCGTCTACAGCGCCTCGCTGATTATCGCGATTATCGCGTTTCTGCTTCTGACGCGAATCAACGACATCATCGGCTTCATTGGCGGAATCGTTTCGCTGCTCTCCCCGTTTCTGATCGGTTTCGGTCTGGCTTTTATTTTCGAAGGACCCGTCCTGTGGTTTGAAAACCGGTTGAGTCCGTATATGAAACGATCCAAAGCGCGCGCATTGTCCGTTGCGCTAGTCGTTGTGATCTTCATTCTGTTTTTCGTCTTTACGCTATGGGTTCTGATTCCGTCCTTGATCGATTCAGTCCAGATCTTCGTCCGAAACTTTTCCCAGTATTCCACGCAGTTTGAAAACACCCTCCAGGCACTGGCTGACAAGTACAATCTGGATATCTCGGCGGTGATCAGTTTCATCCAGAATCTGGATATCAGTTCCACCATCAACTACGCTCTGTCCGCATCCATGGCAAAAATGATGTCCTACTCCTACAACATCATCCACTGGGTCACCAATCTTGTCATCGCCCTGGCGGCGGCGGTTTATATGATTCTGGACAAGAAGAATCTATTGATGACCATGCGTCTGCTGATTTACACCATCTTCAACAAACGCACTGGCAACTTCATCCATCTGTATTCGATGGACGCCAAAAACGTGTTTCAGCAGTACATCGTCGGAAATCTAGTCGACTCACTGATCGTCGGCCTGATGGCGGCTTTCGGCTCACTGCTGCTCGGTCTTCCCTATGCGCCTATGATCGGTCTGATTATCGGTATCACCAACATTATTCCGGTATTCGGTCCCTTCCTTGGCGGCGTTCCCGTCGTTGCGCTCCTGTTTATGATCAAGCCGACATACGGTCTGATTTTCGCGGTATTCATTCTGCTCATCCAGCAGATTGACGGCAACGTGCTCAAACCTGTCATCCTTGGCGACAAGCTGGGCATTTCCGGTTTCTGGATTCTGTTTTCCGTATCCATCGGCGGCGCGCTGTTTGGTCCGATCGGCATGCTTCTGGGTGTTCCGATTTTCGCGCTGGTGTATGAAGGCTTTAAAGACTTCGCGCTCTTTCGCATCGCCGGTCAGCACCTCACCCTTCCTTCTTCCGCGGTTATCGTCGAAGAAGAAGACGAGTGGGACGATGACGACATCCGAAACGATGAACAGAAAGTCGGACGTATCGAAAACTAGTCTTATAACAGAAAATCCATTGAGCATCAGGACGCTTGAGATCCTGAAAAATGAACCAGAGAAACTTCTGCTCCTGCACGCGCGTATGTGCAGGAGTTTTTTTGACCTCATTTTTCCGGTAGTTCAAATCGAGCTGATATTGAATTCGTGTTATAAACAAGGTATGGAATTTTTCATTGATATTTTTGCAGATGCCGTTAAAGACACCTGGCTGATGCTTCCCATCCTGTATGTCGTCTATCTGTTCATCGACGCGCTTGATCGCAAATCCGAGCAGAATGACGGATTTTTCTGGAAACTCCAGAAATACGGACCTCTTTTCGGAGCACTGCTTGGTCTCGTCCCCCAGTGCGGCTTTTCGATTCTCGCCGCAATGCTTTTTGTTTCAAAGAACATCACGCTTGGCACAATGATCGCCGTCTTTCT
>CAOKFJ010000196.1 GCA_948467695.1 uncultured Allobaculum sp.
CTGAAAAGCCTGAAGAAGTCCGAGACTGATGTTTGTTTTTGAAAGATCCATTTGACAGATACAGCTTGTATTTATCGCGAAAGCGAAGTACAATCTGAATCACAACAGTACGGTGGCGATAGCCAATGGGATACACCTGAAACATATCGACCTCAGCAGTTAAGCCATTGAACGCCGACGATAGCCGCAAGGCAAAAATAGGAAGCTGCCGAACATAGAAAGCCTCAAGCAATGAGAAATCAAAGCTTGGGGCTTTTTCTTTTTAATTGCCGTATAAGCCGAGGCGATTCGAGCTTTTATCGAGAAGATTGACGATACCGAAACGACCAAAGTGGTGATCAAATTTGCATATATTCACGGGACCAGATACAAGGCCATTGTAAAGATTTGATTCGATTTTCTGATTGATCCAGAAATTTCTTCATGTCCTTTAGCGGCTAGCGAAGCGTTTTTTCTGCTTTTGGACAACGCGTGCGAAGAGCTTGAACGTCATCCCGATTTTCTTCAACTCATTACCGTTCAAATCAGGGCCAGAATGACAGACGTTGAGATTCGTATAGAAAATCCGCTTTCTGAACAAAAAACGCTAGAGAGCGAAAAAGAGGGAAATGAACATGGCATAGGTATTCGCCGAGTGAAAAAATCGCGGATCAGCTCGATGGAACGTTTACGATTGAGCAAACGCGATGTTTCATAGCAATTCTGCGCTTCCAGCAATCCAGTGCTTAAAGAGTCGCAAGCGCATGCTCTCTGTTTTTCAAAGAACGGTACATCTTATCCTGGCCATACGCAAAAGGATCGACGTTATTGATGAATACGCCGATCCTTTTTGACTATGACGCTTAATAAGCTAGTCGTTATGCTTTTTCACAGTGAGCGTTTAACATTTGAGATGCCTTTTCACGCAGTCTCTTCATTGACTTGGATATTTGCTTGCACTGATGAGTTCGACAGCGCGTATCCGTAAACATTTCTATAGCGCGTAAGAAGAATCACAGTAATCACAACAGCCATGCCTTCGGCAGCGACCATGGAAATCCAGATTCCATCTGCTCCCCAGAGAATCGGAAAGAGAACAATAAAACCAATCTGAAAAACAGCGGTGCGAATAATTGAGATCGCAGCAGAGACTTTTCCGTTATTGAGCGCTGTGAAGAATCCGGAGCCAAACATCGCAAATCCTGAGAACAGAAATACAGGAGAGCAGAGCGCAAAGGCGTTCATTGTCACTTCTACCATCGATGCATCGCCTGCTCCAAATAGATGAGAGATAGGTGAAGCAAGTAGAACAGCCAGCGCGTACATCGCAATCGATCCCAGAGTGATGAGTGTTACGGATTTTCTTGTCAGTGACGCAAGCTCGTCTTTGTTTCCGGCACCGTACTGGTAGGAAACAAGCGGTGCGCTTCCCATGGTATATCCCATAGAGATTGCCATAAAAATCATGGAGACGTACATCAATGTTCCATATGCTGCCACACCGTTTTCGCCGATATAACGAAGCAGCTGTACGTTGTAAAGAATCGAAATGATGGAAGAAGCAGCGCTCGAGAAAAATTCGGAGACACCGTTAGATGCGGCATGGAAGATTTCTTTTGGCGTTGCTCTTCCCTGAATAAAACGGAGCATCTGATCCTTGCTTTCTTTTCGAGGAAGAAAGCAGAGTATCGACAGCAGAGCTGCACTCATCTGTCCGATACCTGTAGCGAGCGCAGCGCCCATGGTTTCCATGTTCAGAACGCCGATCAGCAGATAGTCCAAAGCGATGTTGATCAATCCTCCGGCAATAGTGACCTTAAAGCTGGTGCCTGGTTTTCCGGCAGTGACAAAGATCGGCTGGAAATACGACTGCATCATATAAAAAGGCATAAAGCATAGAAGCGTGCGCGCATAAGACAGCGCGTACGGTTTCATCTGCGGTGTGCACCCCATCAGCGAAAGTACAGGTTCAAGTACGACAAAGCCGATAACGGCGGTGAGAATGCTGATGAAAACAGTAGCGATAAACAAGCCGGAAAACTGTCGTCTGGCATCGTGCGCTTTGTTTTCTCCAAGCGTGCGACCGATAAGCGCTGCGGATCCGCTGCCCATCATAAAACCGATGCTCGAAAGAATCAGCGTAAAAGGCATGATGAAGTTGACGCTCGCAAACGGGAGTTTTCCGGCAAAATTCGAAAGAAAGAATCCATCGACTACTCCATAGATTGAAGTGAAAATCATGACAAAGATTGTGGGCAGCGTAAACCGGATCAGCGCCCCCATGGAATAATGACTGGAAAGATTTTGATTCATGAAACCTCCTTGAATTCATCCATATTATCCGAATGCGGATAATATGGATATGTTGTAATTTATCCGAATGTGGATAAAACCGCAAGAGCAAGTTTGAAGGTTCTGGAAATTCAATCCATCATCCATAATCATTCTCAATCGAGATTCATCGAAACCCGATAATTTTTGGCGTAAAAACGACATTCGGACGGTTTGTTTTCATCGATGTTTCAAAAAGTTAAATTGTTTTACATAAATTTTCAAAAAAGGTCTATTCTTATCGATATAGATAGAGGTCGCGGATCTGACCTTCTGCACACGAGCCGGCAGGCGTTTGAGTGGGTAGAAGAGCAGCTTCGCCGAACTGGAATGCGGGCGCGTATTCTGGTGGTCTGTTTGAGAAGATCAAACAGACTGTCTACAGAGGACTGTAGGAGAGCTATCGGGCGGTCAGATTGTTGCCGGCGGAGAACTCTTCGCCGTTTTTTCATGGCGGCGAATCATAAGAACAGGAAATGCATGTGCATATGGGCATGATGAAGATTGAATCATACATGCCGGAAGAGGAAAGTCGTAAAGGATGTGTTCTTTCATTCTTCTCAGGTGTCCTGCTCTTTACCTGCAGCAGCGATCTTTATTCCGCTAGTCGCAAAGGAGAAAACTATGACAAAACTGCCCGACGGGTCGATTGTGGCTCTCATTACCCCCTTCCATGAAGATGGTTCCGTTAACTTTGAAAAACTTCGCGAACTGATCGAATGGCATATCGAAAAGAAAACAGACGGTATTCTCGTGCTTGGAACAACCGGAGAATCCAGCACCATGACTCATCAGGAAGATGATGATGTGGTTCGTGTGGCGATTGAACAGGCTGCCGGACGCGTGCCCATTATCGTCGGCGCTGGAAGCAACGATTCTCACACGCAGCTCGAAAAATCCGTGAAATACGAAAAAATGGGTGCGGATGGTCTGCTTCTGATTTCCCCCTACTACAACAAAGCAAACCGTCAGGGACTCATCGAACACTTCAAACTCAGTGCCGATAATGTCAATATCCCCATCATTCTCTACAACATTCCCGGCCGTACGGGTCTGAGCATCCCTGTTGATGTGGTGGAAGAACTCTCCAAATATCCGATGATTCAGGGAATCAAAGAAGCGAGTGGAAATATTTCCTACGCCATGGATCTTGCGCCTCTGCTCAATGAAGATTTCAAAATGTATTCCGGAAACGACGACATCATCGTGCCGATGCTTTCGCTTGGTGCTTCCGGTGTCATCAGCGTTCTCGCTGATGTGCTTCCTGAAGAAACACATAACCTGGTTCATTCCTATCTCAATGGCGATGTGAAGACATCCCGCGAGATTCAGCTGAAATACCTGGATCTGATCCACAAACTGTTCATCGAAGTCAATCCGATCCCGGTTAAAGAAGCGCTCAACATCATGGGCAAAGAAGTCGGCGGCTATCGTCTGCCTCTCTGGCCAATGGCTGAGAACAACCGCGCGGCGCTTGAAGAAAGCATGAAGAAAGCAGGTCTTGTATGAAAATCGCTGTAATCGGACAGGGAAGAATGGGAAGTCTGCTTGTTGAAGAAGCGAATAGACGCGGGTATGAAACCGTAAGCGGCGATTGCCTTGATCCCGATCGCGTACTTGAAGCCAAAGACACGATCGATGTGTATGTTGATTTCTCTCATCCCGACAACCTTGATTTCATTCTCGAGACCGCAAAGGGCAGCAATGCCGCATTTGTACTGGGAACAACCGGCTATTCGGATGAACAGCTCGAGAAGATCCATGAAGAAGCGAAAACCCGTGCCGTGTTCTATTCCTCCAACTATTCTCTTGGTGTAGCCGTGCTTAAAGAACTTGCGGCAAGCGCGGCAAAGATTCTTGCCTCATGGGACAAGGAGATTGTTGAACTTCATCACAACCAGAAAGCGGATGCTCCAAGCGGAACAGCGCTTTCGCTGCTCGAAGCTATTGATCCGGACAATGAATACGAACATGTATTCGGCCGTTATGGAAAACCCGGAGCGCGCAAAAAAGAAATCGGCATCCATGCGCTTCGCGGAGGAACAGCTGCCGGTGATCACGAGATTCTGTTTCTCGGCGAACAGGAAACGGTTCGCATCTCGCACAGCGCGCAGAATCGTCAGATCTTCGT
>CAOKFJ010000197.1 GCA_948467695.1 uncultured Allobaculum sp.
GAGAAGGGAGCGTTGCCATTGGAAATGCCGCCGGCATTGCGGACTTCATTGATGTTTCCGATTTTCTGAATATAAACGGCAGGCAGCGAACGGTTGAGATATGTCTCGAGCGAAGCGTGCTGGAGCCAGTATTTCAGGTCGTTGAAGGTGCCGGGCGTGTTGTAGATGATGTTGAGCAGACGCATCATGTAATCGGCATTGAGCACGTTGTAGCGATCCGATGTGAACTGCGCGGACTGCTCAATGGGAGAGTACTTGGTGACAATCTGTTTGAATTTGGAATATCCGCCAAGATTTTCGTAAAGCATGTGTCCGGCGATGTTGTCGGAGTAGAGAAGCGCGGCTTCAAGCAGTTCGTCGATCTGGATCTGATCGCCGACTTTGAACTTGCGGTGAATCGGCTGGTTGAGGTTTTCTTTGTCCTCGTCCTCGCGCATGGCTTCCGAATACAGAAGCGTGTCATTCGGGTTGATGCGTCCGGCGGCGATTTCTTCATAGTAGTACATGCAAAGCGGCAGTTTGTAGGTCGATGCGGCAGTGAAGTCTTCGCGCGCATTGTCCGATTCGATGAACGTACCGGTCGTCAGATCCTGCACCGCCCATGAAATCTTGGACGTATCGATCTGATGCTCGCTTAAGTACGCTTCGATCTGCGCTTTGAGATCATTGAGTTCGCTTGTGTCGATGCCGCTGGAAATGGCGGCTTTCATGTTTTTGAGCGAATCGATCGCGTCGGTATCAATCGCATCGGTATGCACGATGGAAGACTCTTTCGAGCTCTCTTCGCTGCTTTGCGACGAGCTGCTGAGCGAGCTTGCCTGGGCGGTCTGCGGTGTGTCCGGTTTGAACAGTCCGGCAATGGCGCGAATGCCCATGACGCCGAGATAGCCGCATGCGCCGATAGCGATGGCGCCGGCGATGCATACAGCGATCAGCTTGTTATATCTTGATTTCTTTTTTCTTCTTCTTTTCTTTTTACTGACAGGCGTTCCCTTTTTCGGAGCGCCCGTGGTCCGCTTTGGCGGACGGTTCGATGAATTGGCAGGCATATTAATGATCTTATTAAATGTGTCGCAAGAGTTCAACAGGCAATCAAAAATTATGCATACCATACTGATGCGTTTTTTGTCTGATTACCAACAGTTTCAAAACAGCTTGAGACAAGCAAACAGCAAGGTGTTCTGAGCTGTCTGATATCGTCTATGCTCATTAAGATTTTGGCATACGTATCGAGTCTGCATAAGTCTGCATGAGTCTGGAGTTTTTTACTTGTGAGGCAGAAGAGACATAAGTGCATCGAAAAGTGCACTGAACGTTTTGCGCAGAGGAAAAGAAAGCCCGATCCCATTCGTTCAAGGGATCGGGCTGTACAGGAGAGGAATAAAAGGGAAGCGAGTTTTAAGCTTCCATCTGGGCGCCGCGAATTTTTTTGAGGAATGTTTTTCCTAAAAGCGGATGAATCGTCATCGCAAATTCGCCGCAGTATTCACCGACGGTCGCTCCAAGGTTTTTCTTGAAATAGAAGACGCCGTAGCCGTCTTCATCCGGCTGGAAGTTTCCGCTGATGCCCCAGAAGTTGTAGCGCCGAAGATTGTGTTCAAGCGCGCGGTGAATCATTTCTTTCTGGTTGACGTACGGTCCCATGTAGCGGGCAAGATCCGGGCGGCTGCCGCCAAACAGATACACCATTTCCGAGGGCGTTTCAAAGAAGATACCGGCGGCAAGAGGAATGCGGTTGGCTTTTTCGGCGGCTTTGAGTTCTTCAAGAGCGGCCATTTCTTTTTCATTGTGCGTTTTCTGCTCCTGAATCTCGAGAAGCTGATTGCGCTTCTTTTTGGAGTTGGGCATCTTTTCGCACACTGCCATAGCTTCCGTTTCTTTGGCGGAGAACTCTTCTTCTTTTTCGTTCAGGAATTTTTCGTAGGCATCCATGTTCAGATACGAGGTGCAAAGATATCCTCGTTTTCCGAACGCTTCCAGCAGATCTTTGCGGTTGGTCTGGCTGCCTGCCGCAAAGTTGTGCTTTTCGGCGCTCATGTCGAGCAGCGCGTCGAATTCAGTAAGATCGAAGTCTTCATCGCCGCGTACAACGGTGCATTCAAGATAGGGAAGCTCAGCTTTCTGGAAGGAGCGGCGGGTGTTGCCGGTCATTTCCTTGAGCAGTTCGTCCCACGTATACATTTCATGTTCGGCATTCAGATCAACTGGAAAGCCTTTGGAGATCTGCGGCAGCTTTTTCTGCAGGTCGATCCAGGAGACCCAGCGGGACTGTCTTGATTCGTCATAGCCTTTCCAGAGGCGCATTTTTCCAAAACCGAGAGAAGCGAGCAGATCGCGGTAGTCTTCGTTGCAGAAGATGCCTTCTATAACATCGCCGTTTTTGTCATGGGGCTGGTATTCGACATTGCTTTCGAGAAGCCAGACAAGCGCGCCTTCTTTGCGGATGGCTTTGCGTACGCCGTCGACAAAAGCGGAAAGCCTTGTTTTGTCTTTCATCAATTCGGGGGATGCGGCGACCCATTCGCGCAGGCTCGATGCGTAGGAGAACATGCGCATGGCAGGACGGAAAAGAACCACAACGGCGTATTCGATTTTTCCGTTTTCTTCACCGGCGTAGATGCGGATCTTTTCGCGGTCCATGTGGCTGCGAACAAATTCTGCGCTTTGCATGAAGTTGTAGGCCATGCCGCTTTCGGCTAAAAACTGTGCATATTGATCAGGAGTCAGTGTTTGAATGTTCATACAGGATCCTCGCTTTTCTTATCATAAATATAGAAATCTTTTCAGATTGAATGGTGCTGAAGGTGTTTATGCATTCATCGATTGCCAAATGATTCGTGCAGGATGAATATCGGTCTGCGCCGTAATACGAGAAATCTTCTTAAGAGGAAAGAAAAGTTCATGGCGGCGAGTTCGTGCAGATATTGAAATCGCAACTTTGTTCAGACAGAATCTATACTATAGCACGCTCGCTAATTTGGCTCTGTTTTGAGCCGGCATTGGAAGATGTCGTCTTGCGATGCCGTATGACCGCGCTTCATGACGCGGTATCCATCACAGCTGCGAAAAAAATCGATGACGATGGGACGGGACTGGCGAGTAAGGGTGTAACAAGTATATACGAGTAAGCGTGTAACAAGTATACACAAATATATATATGGAAATGCCGGACTAGATTCAGTCTTGTCAGCGGCGAAATGGAGGACGATTATGCCATTTAAAATTGTTCGGGACGATATTACGCATATGCATGTAGACGCGATCGTCAATGCCGCGAATACCGCGCTTGCCCGCGGAGGCGGTGTTTGCGGAGCTATTTTCGAGGCATCGACTCATCCTGACTTGCTGGAAAAGGAATGCTTCAGCCTTGCGCCGATCAAAACCGGTGAAGCTGTTATCACGCATTCATATGGTCTGGCAGCGCCATGGATCATTCATGCGGCTGGTCCGGTCTACTGGTCCTATCCGCCAGAGATCGCGCAAAAACTTCTTGCGAGCGCGTACCGTCAGTCTTTGCAGATCGCACACGATTATCACCTGGCAAGCATCGCTTTTCCGCTGATCTCAAGCGGGATCTATGGCTTTCCCAAAGAGAAGGCGCTTGAAATCGCCTGCGATACAATCGAAGCATTTCTGGATGAGGATGACCATGATCTGGATGTCTATCTGACGGTTTTCGGCAAAGCGGAATTCAGTCTCAGCCAGAAAATCCAGAACGGCGTGCAGGCGTATATCGATGATCATTATGTCGATGAAAAACGGATGCATGATCGGCGACGCGGCGAGATGACAACGATCATCTCCGATGATCTGTCCAGTATTGAAGTGGAATTCTCCGGAGCCGAGCTACCAAAGAAAACAAAGAAGTTTCTTTCGAAATTCACCAGACTTATGGATCGCTATGCCGCTTATGAAGATCTTGACGATGAAGAAGAAAGCTCGACAGAGGAACTGGCTGTTGAGCCGGGGGCGAAATATGAGGACGGCGCTTCATTTGACAGTCCGGATGAACTTCCTGTGTTCGGTGCTCCCGCTCCGGGGCAGCTGGATTTTGCGCCCTGTATGTCGCCCCAGGCATCCTGCGCGAATGTGAACGACTATCTGAATCATATGGAAGAACCGTTTAATGTTGCGCTTCTGCATCTGATCGATGAAAAAGGGAAGACGGATGTCGAGGTCTATAAAGGAGCGAATATCGATCGCAAGCTGTTCTCGAAAATCCGCAGCGGAAAATTCGGCTATACGCCGCGCAAACCGACCATTCTCGCGCTTGCGATTTCCCTTGAACTTACACTGGAAGAAACAAAGCGTCTGTTAGAGCGTGCAGGGTACGCGCTTTCGCATGCCTCCAAATTCGATGTCATCATTGAATACTTGTAATCATTTGATATTCCCCCGGGATTGAAGTTCAAAATTATAGATCCATAAA
>CAOKFJ010000198.1 GCA_948467695.1 uncultured Allobaculum sp.
TTCCTGTCTTTCGTGCAGGAGCGGATTTGTTTTTAGCGGAATTGTCGTTTGCGGGTGCGCTCATACTGATCTTCATATTCTTCTGCCTCCAGTTTGCATGCGCTTGAATTCTATCTGTCGATTTACATGATCGAAATCTATCCGGCATGCTTGCGTGCTGTATTCACGTTTTCTGATCTTATGCTTTCTCATTCATCGGGAAGGCGCATTTCTATGTCAGAAAACGGGTGTGGTCTGTTTCTATGTTCATCATTTTACCATGAAGCGTGAACGATCTTTTTGATATGCCAAAGTAGAGATCTCCGATCGCGCAAGCATGGGATGCAGACCGCATCAGGAAGAATGCTGATCAAAGGTATGTACAAGCAGGCAAAAAGGGCAGCCCGCAGACTGCCCTTTTGCTTGTGTTTTGTTAACCGTTCTTCTGCGACGAAATTAGTCTTCGTCTTTTGCAGGAGCGGACGGTTTGTGAACAGTAAGAATATATGTTCCGTCTTCAGGAAGTTCCTCGCCGTCTTTTGCATCCCCGATGATTTCGAGTTCACAGGGGTAGCCAAGATCTTCGAGTGTTTCGAGAAGGCCTTCTTTTCCCAGTTTTTTGGTGATGCGGTAACCACAGGCGCAGTTGCCGTACTGTTCAAGGCAGGAAATGATCCATGCCGGGATTTTTTCGGATGCTGTCATTCGTTTCTCCCTCTATTCTTCTGTATCGATTTTTTGACGTATCGCGTTTCAGTTTACTCCACGTTTGCTCAAGTGCCATCAATGAGCTTCCAAATATCGGTTTTTATGGCGATTTTCTTCCATTCATAAGGACACAAAGGGATACGTAACCGATCGGCGATGTCTTTTTTCTGCCGCTTAGCGGTTGAGAATGTCGATCAGGTTGGAGTAGAAGTCGTAGCGGCCGTCGATCACGCGCAGAGCGTCGCGGGCGATGCCTTTTGCGCGCTGCAGATCGAAGTCGGCGTAGACGTTGGCAAAACGGAAGTAGATCTGGTCTTTGAGCTGGTTTTCGCGCAGAACGTAAGCATAGCCGTCGTTTCCGCGTGTGTAGTCGCCATGCAGGATGTACAGGTCGGCGATATCCATCAGCGCGCGGTTCTGCCAGTCAGCGAGATCGTCGAACTGAGCCATTACGCCATACAGGAAGCCTTCGTAGTACTTCACATCGTTGTACTGCCAGCCGGGAAGCATGGTCAGGGCAACAGTCATGAAACGGTCGATCAGCGCATGCAGATCTGCAGGGATGATCGTTTCCATTTCTTCGAGAGATTCGATCTGGTTCTGCTGCGCGTAAACGAGCACCTGACGAACATCGTCGAACAGATCGTTGTAGATTGCGGAATCGTGGATGCCTTCATTGATCAGCATGCGGTCAGTGTCCGCAGTGATCTTGGCGGCAAGTTTGAGGTTGTCTTCCTTCTTGTTGGGAATACGCTGGGCAAGACGTTTGCACAGATATTCAATAACATTGTCATCAAATCCATCCACAGTGAAGGTGTAGACTTTGTCGTTATTAGCGGCTTCTTTCTTGTAGCCGGCGATAGCGCCATCGATGCTCTCGGCTCTTGTGAGCTCGTTGAGCAGTGTGTCGAGATCCATGTCCAGACCAAGTGCAGCCATCATATCCATTAAGGTCTGGTCATCCAGTGTGTCGTAGAACGCTCTTTCTTCAGGAGTCATATCTTTCTTTTCCACTTTCTTTGTTCCCAGAACTGTCTTGGCGCGATCTGCCAGGGCAGCGCGGCTGTTTGCAGCCGCTGTGTCTTTCACATTGGCAACCACGTCTTCATACGGTGTGCCTTCTACTTTGGCAATCATTTCTTCCAGACGTGCGCCTGCTTTTGCTTCAGCAGCAATTTTTGCTTCTTCAGCTTCAACTGCCTTCGCCTTGGCAGTTTTCTTTGTCGCTTTTTTGCGTTTCGGTTTCTTGAAGCCTTTGGATGCTGCTTTGGCATCGGCTTTGCTTCTTTCACCGAGGTTGTTCTGACCAGCCATGTGGGCAGCTGCTTTTGCGGCGAGTCCTTCACGGCTTGCCATTGCGGCTTTGTCTGCACAAACTTCTTCGCCAAGTTTTGCTTCGGCTTCCATGACTTTTACGCCATCGGCATCTTCTGCTTTGATGGTCTCTACCACTTCGGCTTCTTCAGCTTTGGACTGCCCTGCAGACAGAACGGTCTGTGTTGCGGCTTTGTTTGTGAGAGCTTTGCGGGAAGCGGCTGCGGCGTTTGCGAGTACTTCTTCGTCGATCACGATGGATACAACTTTAATTTCCACGTCTTTAGCTGCTTTTTTCTTGGCGGCTTTTTTGCGTTTCGGTTTCTTGAAGCCTTTGGATGCTGCTTTGGCATCAGCTTTGCTTCTTGCGCCGAGGTTGTTCTGACCGTCCATATGGGCGGCTGCTTTTGCGGCGAGAACTTCACGGCTTGCCATAGCGGCATCTTTTTCAGATACAGCTTTCTTTTCGAGATCGGCGATGATCTTGGCACCGGCTTTTGCTTCGGCTTCGATCACTTCAACACGAGCAGCTACTTCTGCCGGTGTCTGGTCGCTGCCTGCTACGTCTTTGGCAGCTTTCTTGGTTGTTTTCTTTGCGCATGTGCGTTTTGCGCAGGTTTTTTTAGCCGGAGCTTTTGCAGGTGTTTCTGCATCGGCTTTTACGGCTTTTTCTTTTTTATCTGAACCTGCTGCTTTTACAGCAGTTGTTTTTTTGGCGGGACTTTTCTTAGCTGCCGGTTTAGCGGCAGTCGCTTTCTTTGTTTTAGCGGGAGCTTTCTTGGCAGGCGCTTCTGGTGTGTTTACCACTTCAGCCGCTGCATCGGCTGTACCTGTTTTTTTCATATGTAACCTCCAATTTCTTATCCTTATCCTAAGTATAGCATTTTTGCCATGCATTCCGTTTTTGATGAATAAAACGCCGAAATACGATGATCATTTTTTAACCTTGCTTTTATAGCCTCGTCTATACTGAAGGTAAGTAATGCGAAAAGGAGTTTATTATGCCAACTAGAAAACCACCTAAAGTTCCCAACTATTATCGGAAATCAAATAAAAAATTGTACGCCATTGTGGCAAGTGTAGGCGTTTGCACTGTACTGCTTTCAGGCGTTGCCGGTTTCGCAGGCACGAAGATTGCCAACGCGACCGAACCCAATACTTCAGTTGTCTCTCCTGCCTCCACAGACACTACAGATAATGCAAATCGTCCTGTAAACACCAATATTAAAGTGATGGATGTTTCGGGCATTGTTCAGACACTGCGACCTTCCGTCGTGGAAATCACCACCGAATCCGTCAGCTCCGGCAACTCGATTTTCGGACAGTTCACCCAGCAGGGCGCAGGCTCCGGCGTTATCCTGAGCGAAGACGGCTATATCGTCACCAACGACCATGTTGTCGACGGAGCGAACACCATCATTGTTAAAACATTTGACGGTCAGGAATATCCCGCCATGCTTTGCGGAACCGATCCCCAGACCGATATTGCTGTCCTGAAAATTCAGGGCGAAGGCCTAGTTCCCGCCAAAGTCGGAAGCTCCGATGATATTCAGGTCGGCGAAGGCGCAATTGCGATCGGCAACCCGCTTGGATCTCTTGGCGGAACCGTTACAACCGGAATCATTTCCGCTGTCGGACGAGAAATCACCATTGAAGACGAAACCATGACCCTGCTGCAGACCGATGCAGCCATCAACCCCGGAAACTCCGGCGGCGGTCTGTTCGATCTCAACGGCGAACTGATCGGCGTAGTCAACGCGAAAACATCCGACACCGGTATTGAAGGTCTTGGCTTCGCGATCCCGATCAGCGACGTTTACCAGGTTATTGAAGATCTCGCCAAAGACGGTAAAGTCACCAGCCGTCCGATGCTCAATGTCAGCCTTCAGGACATCAGCGAAGCGCAGGTAAGCTATGGTCTTACACAGCTTGAACCCGGATGCTACGTTGTACAGGTTATCCCGGGCGGAACCGCTGATCAGGGCGGACTGAAATACGGCGACCGTATCGTTTCCTTTGGCGGAGAAGAAGTCTCCACCTCAAGCGAAGTGAAGAATGTTCTCAAACATCACTCCATCGGCGATGAAGTGGAAATGATCGTCAATCGCGATGGTGAAGAAATCAATCTGACACTGACTCTTCTCGGACCGGCTCAGAACATTCAGTAGCAGCACGACGTTCTTCGCGACAGAAGATCCAGAGTTAAATTCCCTGACACTTTTAAAAGCTGATACCAGATGAGCGCGCGAATCCTCTCTCCTTACGAATCACAACCAAAAACCACGCTCTAACAAGACGCGCTCATCTGCCAGACAGGCGGACATTCCGATAAGAATGTCCGCCTTTTGTCATGTACAAATTTGTTCTGCTCAGTATTCCTGCACTCGACAGTACCCAGAAATGAAGCCGGTAAATGAACTTTTT
>CAOKFJ010000199.1 GCA_948467695.1 uncultured Allobaculum sp.
AGTGGACCAGTTTTCAATTACGCTGCTGGACCAATTTTCAATTGACAAAAACAAACGCGTTTTTCTGCAAATCACTCTTCAGATCGAGTCACTTTAACATAACTGCTTGATCGTCCTGAACCTTGCAAAGTAATCAATAATTCTTCTCTCATACGATCTATCGTCCGTCTGGCTTGCTGCCTGGTAAAACCGCAGAGTACACGAACTGTCTCATTGGTGATGGACGGATTGGTATCTAAATATTCAAGAATCATTCCCTTAGCCTTAATGTACTCAATCGTTTTGTCGCGCGCATATTCGATTGAGGTTTTAACAGCTTCATATGACTGAGCACTCAGCATATATTCTTTTCCGGTCAATTCAATCAATCCTTCACGAACCAGCTGATTCAACGCTTTCTGCGTCTGTTCGCGAGTATCCTGCACCAATTCCGTTGCCTCTCGTAAAGAGATAGTTCGATAATCTACCAAATGTCGAAGAATCATCAGTTCAGCCAAAGAATAGTGTTTATGCAAATCATTTTGGCGTTGTGCTATGAATCTCACAAATTTTACATCATCAATTGCACTGTAGATCGTTAGACTCACTTCATCTCCAAACGACCGGTATAGAGGATAGGGCTTGCCTGAGGAAACCATGTCCCGATAAATAATATCTACACCTTGTCCTGTTCTCTGCACATATTTGAGCCTCTGCAGCGTTTCCGCAATCAGTTTATTTCGCGGAACCGAAGGATGAGTAATGATGTTTTTCTCGGTGATCCCTTCAGGAAATCCCCCTGGATTATCGATTATCATGCGATCAGGATAATGCTTAACATATACAGCCCCCATGCTTTGGTAATCACGATGGGTCAAAGCATTCAACAACGCTTCCTGAAAGACTTTCTCAGGAAAATCTTGAATCTCCAGTCGAAAAAGTCCTACCTGAATATTTTCGATTTTATTATCTGACTGAAGACGCTCTGACAGGCGATCGATCACTGATAAAATCGGCAGTTTCAAATCGAGCCGAGAGTCATATTCTTCGAGATTGCTTGCGGAATAATGAAGATAAATAACTTCTGCTTGAGGAAGCAGCCGATCAATCGACTGTTCTTTGCCAACAAACAAAAGTCCGGCAATTGTCAGTTGCACTCCATCGCCAATGTCTTCAACTAACCCCAGATCTTTAAGAAACGCAAGATCTTCCATATCCACTAATGTTGACTCTGCATCTCTTGAGCGAAGCTTTTCCTTTAATGCGTATACTTCTAATTTATTGATATCCCCTTCTGTACTTTCAGATATGACGCGACTCGAAAAATCCGGAGTTTGAATTGTCGAGTAGGCATGACTCATTTCATCTGGATAATATGGCTTCGAATTTTTTCCCAGTCTTTTCATGCATCTTCCATCAGTGGTTGCGTATGTTTTTCCATCTGGCTGCACGCGAACCGCAAGCACATCTCCCAACGGATGTTTAATTACTTCGATTTCTGAAAAAAGGGGAGGGCGAGTTTTGTCATAAATTGCTTCAATAAAGTTTTGAGCATTGTAGCCTGTGCATCCTGTAATCCTTCCATCGTCTTCGATGCCCATATATACCGTTCCGCCTTTGGCATTCGCAAAAGCCATCAGTTCATCAACCGCCAATTTGATTCTTTCTTTATGATTATTGGCTTTTTGCCATGATTTAAACTCAACTGTCAAAGATTCACCCTCAGCAATTACCTGTTCAAGTTCCTCAATGGTCATTTTTCTCTCCTCCTTTTCTTCTGTTCATCATTTTTGTTGTTTCAGCGCCGTTTTCCACAGCTTCTAATTGCTCTTTCACTCAATTATATAAGAAAACGGGAATCCGCTGGTATGACGGATTCCCGTAGAAAATTCTGCTGATTCGAGTTTATTCGAATTCGATTGTTCCAGGGGGCTTGGAAGTAATGTCGTAGAGTACGCGGTTAACGTGCGCTACTTCATTGATGATGCGGTCGGAAACGCGTCCGAGAACATCAAAGGGAATCTTCGCCCAGTCAGCGGTCATGCCGTCGATGGAGGTAACGGCACGGATCGCTACAGCGTAATCGTAGGTGCGCTGGTCGCCCATTACACCGACGGAACGCATGTTTGTCAGTGCGGTGAAGTACTGCCAGATGTCGCGTTCGAGACCTGCTTTGGCGATCTCTTCACGCAGAATCGCATCGGATTCGCGAACGATTTCGAGTTTGTCATCAGTAATGTCGCCGATGATGCGGATACCAAGTCCGGGTCCGGGGAACGGCTGTCTCCAAACCATTTCGTACGGCAGACCGAGCTCTTCGCCAAGCGCGCGCACTTCGTCTTTGAACAGTGTGTTGAGCGGTTCGATGAGTTTGAATTCCATATCGTCAGGCAGAGCGCCTACGTTGTGATGGGATTTGATGGTCTGTGCGGAATGAGTACCGGATTCGATAACGTCGGTATACAGAGTGCCCTGAGCGAGCCATTTGATGTTTTCGCCCTGAGCGAGTTTCTGCGCTTCTTCATCGAATGTGTAGATGAATTCGCTGCCGATGATTTTGCGTTTCTGTTCAGGATCGGTTACGCCGGCAAGACGTTTCATGAAACGGTCTTTGGCATCGATCTTGACCAGGTTGATGTTCATATTGCGGCCGAAGGTTTCCATAACGGATTCGCCTTCACCTTTGCGAAGCAGACCGTGATCGATAAACATTGCGATCAGCTGATCGCCGATTGCTTCGTGAAGAAGAGCGGCTACAACGGAAGAGTCTACACCGCCGGAAAGTCCGAGCAGCACTTTGTCGTCGCCGACCATTTCTTTGATTTTCTTTTTCTGAACGTCGATGAAGTCATGCATCGTCCAGTTGTTTTCCGCTTTTGCGATTTTGAAAACAAAGTTGCGCAGAATATCGTTTCCGTAAACGGAGTGACGAACTTCAGGATGGAACTGGAGAGCGTAAATGCCTTTCTCCACGTTCTGAGCTGCCGCAAACGGGCAGGTGTCGCTGAATGCGATCTGCTCAAAGCCTTCGGGCAGTTCGGAAACCTGGTCGCCGTGAGACATCCAGACTGTCTGTTTTTCGGGAAGGCCGTCAAAAAGAAGGTTTTCGCGGGTAACGGTCAGTTCAGTGCGTCCGTATTCCTTGCGGTCGGATGCGGAAACTTTTCCCCCGAAATCCTGTGCGATTCTCTGCATGCCGTAGCAGATGCCGAGAATGGGGATGCCCGATGTGTAAATAGCGGGATCGCATTTGGGCGCGTCCTCTGCATATACGGAGTTCGGACCTCCAGAGAAAACGATGCCTTTGACATCGCCGAGCGCTTTGATTTCGTCCAGAGTCATCGTGTTGGGATGAAGTTCGGAATAAACACCGAACTCGCGGATTCGTCTGGCGATCAGCTGGTTGTACTGGGAACCGAAGTCCAGCACAATAATTTTATCTGCCATGTTCAACCTCTCATTCTGAACACCTTGGGTGTTCTGTTTCTCCTGTTTTTTCGATTATATCGACAGGACATAATCCAATCAAATCCAACCGCCGCATTCAGAGCGATTGCATCGGTTTTGACAACGCATTTTGCGTTTCTTTACATAACAATCCGCTTTAGTCTTCGAGATCGAGACTCGAATCGGCGCACAGTGTCTGATCGGCGATGCGCCCATTGGTATAGGCGATTTCGCCCGCGATGGCGATCATCGCCGCGTTGTCCGTGCAGCAGCTCATGGGCGGAACGTTGAATTCCATATGCGGATATTTCTCAGCCAGCTCGCCAACTTTTTCGCGCAGGCGGCTGTTGGCGCTCACGCCGCCGCCGACAATCATCTGCTTGAGATCGGGATGCTTTTCAATGGCTTTGCGCACTTTGGTGAAAATCTCTTCGAGCGCTGTTTCCTGGAAGCTTGCGGCAAGATCTTCCACAGTCCACTCTTTGCCCTCGCGCTCCATGCGTTTGACAAACTGAAGCACGCCGGATTTCAGACCGGAGAATGAAAAGTCATATTCACCGGGAGCTTTGGGGCGCGGAAGCTTGTAGATCGGTTTTCCCTGACGGGCGAGCTTGTCGATTTTCGGACCGCCGGGATAGCCAAGATCGAGCACGCGGGCGACTTTGTCGTAGGCTTCTCCGATCGCGTCATCCTGTGTTTCGCCAAGAATTTCGAAGCTGGTTTCATCTTTCATATAAATCAGCTCGGAGTTTCCGCCCGACACGAGCAGCGCGAGCAGCGGAAACTTGAGGGTGGTATCAAGCTTGTTGGCGTAGATATGGCCTGCAAGGTGATTGACGCCGACAAGCGGCTTGTCAAACAGAAGCGCAAGCGTTTTTGCCGCCTGCACGCCGACGTGCAGACAGCCGATCAGTCCCGGTCCCTGGGTAACGGAAATCAGATCGATGTCTTCCCAGCCCAGG
>CAOKFJ010000200.1 GCA_948467695.1 uncultured Allobaculum sp.
GCTGAAAACAAAGAAGAATGGCTTGCAGCATTCACCAGCGATCTTTCAGATATTGCAGCGACTGCTTCGGCGCTGAAAGAGAATAAAGGCTACTTTGTTCTTCAGACACCTCATGCCTACGCTGATCAGGCGGACAATGAGGCGGCATCTGCGATTGCTGAGGCGATGAAAGATTTCAAAACCGGACTTTCGGAAGAAGCGGCAGCTCATGTAGTAGTTGTCGATCATTACGCACTGACAAACAATGATGATTTCAAAGCCAATGGTCTTGCAGAGGGCGAACTGAATGCGGTTGGTCACTACCATATCGCCAAACAGCTTTGCGATGGTACGTATGGATCTTCGAATATGCCCTACAATGCGGATAATCTTGATGATCATGTAGTGATTGACAAACCTGTGTATAAAGCGCTTGAGGGTACGCAGAAAGCGCTCAGTGCTGACTTTAGCGGCGAAACGCTTTCCGTTACTGCAGCATCGGCGGATGTTCTTGGGGGATCCGACTGGACACTGATCGCGAAAAATGATGATCTAAGCATTTCCCATGCGATCACAGCCGGTGGAACAGTAGAACTGCCCGTGAAGGAAGGAAACTGGAAACTGACTCTTGTTTCTGCAGACCATGCAACGGAGCTGCCTTCGCTCACGATTGCCAAAGGCGAAACTTCCGCATCGGCTTATGAGGCAAAACCCGCTTATGAATCCCTTAACGCCAATCAGAAGAAACTTGCAGATCTGGTTAAGGGCGAAGATCCGCTGACCTGGCTGTTTATCGGTGATTCTATCACCCATGGCGCTCAGCATACTTACGGCTATGATTCGATTTCGCAGTCGTTCCAGAAATTCGTGCATCACGCAAGCGGACTCAACCGCAAAGACGACCTTGTCTACAACACCGCAATCAGCGGCGCAATCGCCCGCGATACCCTGACAGAACCGCATACAACGGCACGCGTAACTGGCTATACGCCTGATGTCGCTGTCATGATGCTTGGCATGAATGATTCCGGACAGATTTCTGTTTCCGATTACAAGACGCATATGCAGACCAACATCGATAATCTGAAAAAGGTCAATCCTGATGTGCAGATTGTTCTGCGTGTGCCCAATACGGTTGCCGGACGAAACGGTCAGCCGGAAATCAACGAAGCCATTCGCGAACTGGCGCAAACTAATGATGTTATTCTCGCGGATCACGGTAAAACATGGGATGCGTATGTTGAACGTTTCTCCGCTGCCCGCACAGCCGGTGCAGGCAACCTGAACCGCGATGCGCTTCATCCTACGGGAATCGGACAGAAAGTCATGCTTGACGATCTGCTCAAAGCAATGGGCTTCTATGACGAGTCTTCCGAACTCTGTCGTTTAGAGTACAAACTCAATCAGACGGAAAAAACTTCCGATCGGAAAGTCACTGCCGCAGCTGGCATCGGCACGCTGAGCGTGGATCTGAACAGTCTGTTTGACAATGGCGAAGTCCCAGGCTCAGCAGAACTATCTGTAACTGTGGATGACTCGACATTCACGAAAACCTATGATCGCGCGGCAGAAGGAAGTTCGACAACACTGACCTTCACCGGACTGCCAACCGGCAAATCCGCTGTTGTATCGGCGAAAGTATCTCGTTATGATGCTGCGGAAATCATTACATTTGCTGACAGCGATCCGATCGAGATCCCTGCAGCCATTGAGGACGTCAATGTAGAGCTGACCGAAGCGGAGGGCGGATATTCCAACGTCGCACTCACGCTTGCTAACGAGTCTGAAGCTCTTGTCACAATTCTCAGATCCAAAAGCGAGAATGGAGAATTCGAGACGATCGGCACAACGAATGAAACAGAGTTCAAGGACCGCACAGCTCTACCGGAGAAGACATACTTCTATAAAGCGCAGTGGACAGACAGCTCCACACATACAACAGAAGCCATCAGCGTATCGACCGGTATGGATGTCTATAAACAGAACGCTCCTGTCTACAAAGATCTCGCAGGTCAGACATTCGATGGAAACACTGTTGTTGACTTCTCAAAGGATGCTGAAACCATTGCCAATATGCCAAGCGGCAGCATCTTCTTCCGCTTCAAAACAGATTCGCATAATGAAATGGCGATGATTTACGGTAAAGTTGCCGGCGAAACCACGCGCCTGCACAATGGACAGGCAGCTTCGTATGGCAGTGACAATCGTCATTCCATCCATCTGAAAAAAGCGAAAGACAACCAGCGCATGTGGCTGCGCAATGACTTCTCCTATACACGCGCAGAAGGCGACACAGCTGATCTTGCGGATGGACAGTGGCATAACGTTGTTATTGTCTCCAACCCCGGCACCTCCAAAACGTTCTGCTGGTACATCGATGGTGAAATGATTCATGAATTCGATGGCGCGCAGAACGGCGGTCTCTTTACAAAACTGTCCGGCATGAATCAGCTGACAATCGGCGGATACTATAACGGTGAATCAACAGACGTTGTCTGCGGCTTTGAAGGCGCCATTCGCGATGTGATTTTCTCGAACGAAACGCTGAATACCGAGCAGGGCAAAGCGATTACCGCAGAAGCATACGAAGAAGAGCCGGAAGCACCACTTGAGAAGAGCATCATCAGTTTCGTCATCGACTACGCGAACAACCTGAGCGGTATCTTCAAAAACAAAGGCGAGGATTTCGACCACGCTGTACAAGATGCAGAAGCTGTACGCGATACGGCGACTGACCAGGATGCGATCAACAACTCCACCAAGTCGCTGACGGAAAAACTGTACGGGCTGCGTCGTACACCGGACGAAAAGCTTCTTGAAGAACGCTACGGCAAGTAATCCCGGCTCAGACAAGCTGCACAGACTGCATTTTGAATAAAGCATAGTCAGCACAATGAACTGCTAAGTCCCGCTTATGCGGGACTTTTTGCGCAGAGAGGCATCTCGAAAAAATGAAGACCTGTCTGAAGCAAGTGTCGAAATGCTTCGAAGCAGGGATCGGATTCATGTTCAAACGATAGGAGAAAACGACGAAAAAATTCGCAAAAGCTTTAGAGAAGGAAAGAAACAGGAGCGATAAACTGGAGATAAAGAACAGCGATACACCCCGGCTGATGCAATTGACATATCGCTGTGCGGAAAGGACGTTCTGCACATGCAGAACAAGGTAAGTTCAATGAATCGCTCTCAATCCAGAATATGGACAAACATCGTATTCGTTCTCGTACCGGTTGTCTGCGCAGTGGCGGCTAAAGCTTTGGCACCTCTGCAAATGGAAGCACTCAGAAATTACAATGTGACCAATGCTCTCTGGTCCGTTGCGGCAGGATACTTTGTCTATCTTGCCGGAATGACGCTTCTGGTGCTGCTGATCCATTTACGCAGCGTTTCAAGGCTATTCATGTGGATCGGCACCATTGTCGCTTTTATTATGTTTCTGATGGTTCAGACAATTTATCCAATCTCGATTTTCCTGCATTCGCTCTATCCCTTCTTTGCGTGGAGCGCGTCGCACTCCCTTCCGGGATATGAAGGCCTGGTTTTTCTGATGTTCGCCTACATCCTCGCATCGAGCATTGTGATGTATCTTCCGGCTAAAGAGATTTAGAGAGAACGTGCGATCGCAAATCAAATGCGATTTCAGTCTTCGGGCAAGAAAGCTTTGCATCCAGATGCGCTCAGCGGTTCAAACAAATACTCCTGCTGCGATATATTGAACGAACTCATCGCGGCAGGAGTTTTCTGTGTTTGTGTTGGGAAAAGAAAACTTCACAAATAAGACGAAACGGGATCAGCAGATTTTGAATGCTCTTACAAGAGGGAAGCGCATACCTGTCAAAAAATTCAAAAAAATCCTTTCGAAATGCAAAGAATAATGGTTCATATAAACGAAAAACAATGTGTTTTTTTTGTGATTTCTTGAAAGCGCATACTGTTAAGACAGTGTTAAGCTTTGCCTGTAAACCCGCAAATTGTCGGATTTGTATTGGAAAATCTTCTAGATTCATATATTTTACATGTATGACATCAAGCATTATTAAGGCTTGCGATTGTGCCTGCTACCTGGCTAAAAACATTCGCCGCATGGAGGGCGAGATTCCAAGCGCACAGCGAATTCACAACCTGCTTTATCTGGCGTTTCGCGAAAGCGCATCTCTGTTTTCTCAGCCGGTCTTTGGATGCACGTTCCGCTATAATGCGAAGGGCGTAGTCTGCGAGAACTGCTCGAAGACCAACATGGCTGCAGCAAGATGGATGCCGAAGTCTGCCTGCCTGTCGAAAAACGTGCTGATGGTTTTAAATTCAATTTTGGGCGCTTATGGAACGTGGAGTGAAGAGGCACTTTCCCGCCTGATTATGAACGAAGAGAGCTGGAAGGATGCAAAAATGCAGTCGGGGGACTGCGGGC
>CAOKFJ010000201.1 GCA_948467695.1 uncultured Allobaculum sp.
AAGAAGAAGGATCGAGTCGGGGTGCTTCTTGTGCAGCGCTTGAAAAATATCGATCAGAAAAGCGTGGTTTTTCTGCGTCGAGAAGCGGCCGACATGGCCGACGAGAATTGTTTCTGGCGCAATGTTCAGCTCGTTTCGGATTTCATCGTTCCATTCGGGGTAATAGCGGAAGACATCCAGATCGACCGCGTTTTTCAGTACGGTGTACTGATGCTCATTGATGATTTTTTTTGGGAATTTCCATTTTGCGGCAAGGTCGGAGCAGGCAAGATAGCGAGTTGGGTATTTCATCAGATAGGGAACGGAAATTGTTTTGATGATGCGGTATTTGAGGTTGTCGAAACCGCCGCAGTGCGAGTGGACGAGAATGTTGGGAATGCCCGCTTCGTGCGCCAGTTTCGAGCCTTCCATCAGGGCGTAAGTGCTGCCCGAATGAAAGTGAACAATAGGATACCAGTGGTCTTTGAGAAAATTCTGCAGACTCGATTTGAAGTCGGCGTTGTTCTTGTCGCCAAATGTGTGTCCGGCGGCATAGACATACCCGCCCATCGATTCGATTTCGGCTTTGAGTCCGGGATTGTCCACCGTAAATGGCGTGAAGAAATCCATCTGCACGCGGGTGCGGTCGATATTGCGGTACATGTTCATGAGATAGCTTTCCTGACCGCCGTTGGCGATCGGTTCGCGAAAGACTTCAAGCACGCGGATCATGGACAGTCTCCTTTCCGGGATTGAAACGCAGTCCCTCTTTTGATGCGGACCAGATAATACCGATTCGTTTCGCTTTCTGATCAGGCGAAACGAAGAGCACGCGCAGCGTGTGGTAGCAGATTTTGGCTAGCTGGTACATTTTGCGCGACAGCCCTTCCTCGCGGGCAATGTACACCTCGTTGCGGTATGCATAGCGGTAGCGGTCAAGACGTCCCGCTTCATCGCGGCTGATGTCCGATCCGGTGTTGCGCGCGGTTTTGTGCACGACGACACTTTGGGGCACAAACCAGGAATCGCGCTTTGCGCTGATGCGGCGCGTGTATTCCACATCATCGCCCCAAATGAAGAAGTCGGCGATCGGCAGACCGCATTCGATGACGGTCTTCGCGCTGGTGAAGAAAGAAACAAACGACGCCTGCCGGCAGAGCACCGGCTTGTCGGTATCCAGGTTTCCTTCGATCAGTTTCGGTTCGTTCATTTTGCAGGTTGAGCCATCGGTCCAGAGAACCTTTGAACTCAGAAAGCCAAAGTCGGGATGATCGCCGGCAAAAGAAAGCAGATTTTCAAGCGCGTCAGGTTCAGGGATGCAGTCGTCATCCATCGCCCATAAATATTCGAATCCCTCTTCTACACCGCTTTTCATCGCCTGGCAGAAGCCTCCGGCTCCCCCGAGGTTTTCCGGCATGCCGATGTAGCTGATGGTTCCATCCTGAATCAGCGATTCAAGCGCATGATGGGTGCCGTCGGTTGAAGCGTTGTCCACGACAAGGATGGAGCAGGGCACAGTCTGTTTTCGAAGCGCGTCGATGCATTCAAGCAGCAGCGCTTTGCGATTGTAGGTGACGACAAGCGCGACAGTGCGCGAGGCGGGCATCTGTTTTGAAACGGTTATGGTTTTATTCACGCGCATCACCTTCTTCTTTCATATTGTCTGCAGCGTCATTGACTGCATGGCGATCAGCGTCCTGATCGCTTTCTTCGTCTTTATAGCTTTCCATATCGTCAAGACGAACAGTCTGTTCAACATGATCCATTTCGATCAGCGCGGAAGACGGCGCGCATTCGCTGTTCATGCCTGCCTCTTCGTTTTTGTCTGCGGACAGTTCTGGATCGGCGTATGAAATACTGTTTTCGTCCTCAGAGGTATCCTTTGCGAGATCCGATTGATCATCATCCGTTTTGGCGCTGGCTTTTTCACTTTCGATTTCGCGGACGATCTCTTCGTCTTCTTCAAGCGCAAAGAGAACAGAGGATGTTTTCTGGGATGCCGGTGCATCTACCGCTTCGATATCTGCTGCAGAATTCTGCGCTGCCGGTTCCTCTGCCGCTTTTTCAGAGTCAGACAAGGCCTGTGCAGTCTGTTCTTCCATTAAAGATGTGGATACAGGAGCAGTATGGTTGGCCTCGGCATGACGGGTTCTGGCCAGGAGGTTTCGAATGGAGGAGCGGTAAGCCTGTTCGGATTCCTTCTCTTCCTGTTTTTTCTGTTCTTTTGCGGCTTTTTCATCCTTGCTTTTCTGGATGAGCGATGCGAACCATCCATTGATTTTCGCGTCGATTTCCGGAACCGGACGCGCAAGATCACGCGAAGCATAGAGCAGCAGCGGGTTGTAGAGCGGGTTGATCAGACGCACCTCATAGAACGAGAAGATAAAGAGGAAGAACAGAACGATCATCATTACACCGTTTCGGTTTTTCCATGCGCGCACAGCGAGCAGAGCGCACCACGCGAGAATCAGGAGCAGCTCGAGAATACCATAGTTAAGCAGAATGTTCAGATACGAGCAGTCGACAAACAGATACGGCTGGTTGGGATCGATAACCGGACCGTTGCCATGCCAGACAATCGGTTTTCCAAAAAGCGAAAGGCCGTACGTGTCGAGCGCGGTTTTATTGTTGGCAAGACGTCCGGAAAGCAGACCGTTCATTTTTTCAAGAACGGCATTGGAGGGATTGTAGGCAAGCGTCAAAACGAGAGCGAGAATGGTCAGAATGACGGGCAGCACGCACAAAGCGGTAAAGAACCAGTTCGAGCGCAGAAACGCGAACCAGGTCGGGCGCATGCGGTAGAGCAGGAAGACGAGCAGCACACAGAACGTCATCAGGAAGGTGAAGTTGGTGTCCGTAAGCACATAGAGATACACGGAACATGCGGCAAGGGAAAACAGGGTCAGATAATTGAGACGGCGCGCTTCATCAAGCATCAAGCCGAATGTGAAGAAAAGAAAGAGCACAGGCGCGGTTGTGACCCATGTGAATCCAAGACCATGGCGCGAACGAACGGTATCCATGATCACATCGGGGAAAATATTGAAAGCGGCCATCAGCGGAACGCCAAGCAGAATAATGCCCTGAACAAGCAGATAGATTTTCAGTCCGCGTTTGATGCCTAAAGGCGTGAACGCGAACAGAAAGAGCGTGAAGATCGCGAATTCAGAGCTTCGCGTAAACAGAAACACCAGCACGCTGGTCAGACCGACAAGCAGAAAAAGGAAAGGGGAATACGAGCGCCTTATGGCGAGGTTGAGCAGCGCGGCTGCAGCCATCATCAGATAGGACGCATAGCGAAGCACTGTGAACGCGATGTCGAAGACGTGATTGTATGTGGGCAGATCTCCGACAGAAAGGATGACGTTCCCCATCCAGGAAGAGAATAGAAAGAGGAATAGGAGAACGGAGAGAAAAACACTGGTCTGCCGCTTGTAGAATTCAAAAAACGTAGCGACTTTAGTTTTATTTATGACGTTTTCAAACATAACACAACTCCTTTACAGACGTAGTATATCCTATATGTCTTGAAGAACCGTACGCCATGGCATGTCTATTTCCATGATAGTGCACGAACAGGCAGGAATGAGGTATGAGACGCCTTACAAAATTCATAGAAGAATGACATATAAGGATAGGCAAAAAATATCCTCAAAAACGACAGAAACAGAAACGATATGAAAAGTGCCTGAACGACAGGACGAGTCTTCTTTTGTTGCACAAGAATGCAAACCGAAGAAAATAAGGGTTTGATGCGTGAATTT
Source organism: uncultured Allobaculum sp. (assembly GCA_948467695.1). Lineage (GTDB taxonomy): Bacteria > Bacillota_I > Bacilli_A > Erysipelotrichales > Erysipelotrichaceae > Allobaculum. The sequence continues at coordinate 3,744 of CAOKFJ010000201.1, forward strand.
GCATGGAATTGCGCAAAGTTATGCAAATTCGAGAGACTAGAAACGGTTACAAGCGTACAATTCGAGAAAAAATGAGCGAAATTTGAAAAATATCAAAAATTATGCTTATCAAATTCACTTTTATCCCCTACAATTTGCACATAGTTGCACAGCGTTTCATAAACAAAAGCGCAACACTATGTGAAACGCTAAAACGCACAGGCAGAACACCTGCCTGCACTCACAAGGAGGAGAACAATGAGTGAAAAGAAGAAAGGAAACCGGATTGAGATTACCGCGCCGCTGAGCGGCAAAGTCGTTTCGATCAGCGAAGTTCCTGATCCTGTGTTTTCTCAGAAGATGATGGGCGACGGCGCAGCCATCATCCCCGAAAACGGAATTATCGTCAGCCCTGTAGATGGCACGCTGACACTGATCGCGCCGACAAAACATGCGTACGGCTTTACTTCGGACGATGGCGTTGAAGTGCTGGTTCACGTTGGTCTGGAAACTGTCGGCATGGAGGGCAAACCCTTCAAAGTGCTCAAGGAAGCCGGAAGCCGCGTGAAAAAAGGAGAACCGGTTGCCGAGGTTGATCTGGAAATGCTCAAAGAA
>CAOKFJ010000202.1 GCA_948467695.1 uncultured Allobaculum sp.
TTGGCATTGAGCGTTCCGTTTTCATCAAAGGCGGACGCGTCGAGATTGCCGTCTTTGAACATTTTTTCGTGATTGAGAATGAGCACGGATCCGGTGTAGTCGGATCCAAGTTCCGCTTTGGCAGCCGAGGCAATCGCTGCCAGATCGCGCGAAGCATCGCCCAGAACAGGCGGAATCTGAATAACGGTAAAACGTCCGTTTTCCATGTTCTTTTCCAGAATGCAAACGAGCGCGGTTTTAATCTGTTCATCGCTGAGTTCTTCATTGCCATCAAGCATCAGAAGAACAGCGCGGGATTCATAAGCGTTGACCAGGCTGTCGTAGTTTGCGTCGATATCGGCGATTGTCTGTCCGGGAATCGAGCGGTTGAGCACGAAGCGCTGACGCGTCTGCTGCGTCGCCGCGCCATAATCCCACCGCACGATTTCGGAGAAGATCTGCGAATACGTGCGGTGATAGTCGATGTCGTCCATGCTTGCAGAAGCCAGACCGCCGCCAAGCGCGATCCAGGTGCGATCGCCGGCGCCGGTAAGCATATCGGAGAGCGCCGGGCGTTTTCCGCCAGTCAGGTTAAGCGCGTCTTCGTCTGTCAGTTCTTCATCGACAACTGCCGCATACGCGATTTCGCCATTAAACAGTCCGCCGAAGCTTTCTTTGGCATCGCCGGCGGATTTGCGCACGCCGCCAACGAGAATTTCTTCGGGATTCGCGCCGAAGCGGCTGAACAGACCATCGAGATCTGTACGGTTCGAGAAGGAATAGACTTCCGCTCCATCCATGACAACGCGCAGTTTCTTGCCGTTTGCAAGACCGGAGTTAGAGAAGACAATCGTATGCCATTCGCCCTCGGTGATCGTTCCTGCGGATGCGCAGACACCGGCGCCCAGATCAATTCGCGGCTGTTTGGATGTGGAGGCATACAGCGCCATGTTTCCAGCAGGCAGTTTGTTTGTGCCGCCAGTCCAGTCAGGCGCATATGTGCCCTCTTTATGCGAGGAGATCAGTCCATACGGCGTTGCTCCGGTATTGGCTTTAAAGCGAATGACGAGCGATCCGCGCGTCATTGCGCCTACCGCGCTGAGCGTTTCTTCATCGATGCCATCCAGAAGGTCGAAAGGCAGTCGGTTTCCGTCAAATACCGTTGGATTCTCGCCGGCATCTTCGCGGAAGTCATGGTACAGAATCGCCGTCTGCGCCAGACCGGTTTCAATTGTCTGTTCGGCTTCAATCATGCTGTCGCCGTTTGCGATCACCAGTTTATATGTATGACTGCCGGCTTTGGCAATGTCGTCCGTAAACGGACTCGATGCATTTTCGGCAATGAGTTCGCCATCGCGGTAAATAGAGCCCGCCGGTCCGTTCCAGCTGAGTTTGGCGTGATAGATTTCGCCTTTGGCGCTGAAATTGATTTCATCGGGATCGACTTCAGGCGCATTGGCGCTGATTTCAAGGTTGGCGCGGGAGATTTCCTGGCATTCCGCTTCGGAAAGCACTTCATCCGTCACGAGAACATGGGAAATCTCGCCTTTCCAGGGATTCGCCACACTTGCGCCGCTCATGTTTCCGCCAATGGAAAGCGAAGTCATATCGTTCATGGACGACATGAAGCCCGCCCATTTGGCATTGTCGAGAATATTCAGGTTGTTGAGCGCATCGTGTCCATCAAAGAAATAGCGGATACGATCACTGCTCGAAGGTGTTTCAGGTGCGCGATAGGTTACGGTATGGCTGTCTCCATCGCCAAAATCCCATGCGCTAGCGCTGCCGGCGCCATACATCGACAGTCCATTGGCAAATTCAAAGCCAAACAGGTTTTTTCCGGTTGCCGGTCCAACATTGCGGCAGCCGATAAACGCGTTCTGGCTTGGTCGGGTGATGCCAAGAATCGCAGCGCTGTTTTTCTTTTCGCTGCCGGTGTATTTCGCTTTGACAATAATCGTTCCGGAGGTCAGCGCCTTTACGTCATCAAGTGCTGCGCTCATGTCGACAGGATTTGTACCGTCAAAGACACGTGCGGCTCCATTGTCTTTTGGATCCACCCATGCAAGCACGCTTGTTTTGCGCAGTGCATCGAGTCCGGTTTTCTCGCAGGTAAACTCTGCAGTTTCCTTGTCATCCGTAACATCAATCAGCTTGTACACAGGAGATACGCCCGCTCCCGCATTTTCATCAATAAAGCTTCCTGTCGTCAGTTCGCCAGCTCCGGCTACGTCGACAAAAATTCCCTCGCTGTTTTTCTTTGCGAGTTTGTAGGTGTGTCCTTCCACAGCGTCAAAGGAAATGCGCACCGAACTGTAGCGCGGATGCGCTTTTTCATTGAGTGCGACCGCTTCGGCAGCCCGTGCCTGAAGCGTCTGTTTTTCCTTTTTGATCCGGGAAGAAGCCTCATCGCCCTGCGCGAGGGTCAGCTGCCCGAGGGCATTGACGCTCATCGCGGTGGCAAAGAGGACCGCCGCAAAGCGGCTCGTCGTTTTCTTCATACGCGTTGTCTTCCTTCTCTCTCTTTTCTTCAAGGTATTGTTCATACCGTTTTGTGCGGTTTGAACAATGTGTATACGGTTTCATTTTATCGGGCTTTCTTTGCTCATTTTCCAAGAAATCGGTTTGTATACGTCTTTTCTTAAAAAAGCCTAGCTTTTGACATGTTCGTATAGGAAAGTGAAGCGTTTCAGATACTGTTCTTTCCTTTTCTTGTTCCCTGAAAATTCCGTTTATCTTTCCATGTTTTTCTGCTTCAGACAAGCATGGCCGCGATGCGCTTTTTGCGCAGAAAAAAAAACGCCCGCAGCTGCAGGCGGACGTCTGTATGTATTGAATACTGGGAACGGACAGGCAGAAAACAGTTCTGTCTCAAAGAGCGTTCACTGTTCAGGATTTAATGCACAATTTCCTTTTCAATCTGTGCGATTTCTGCGGCGATCTTGTCGATCTGCGCCATTTCCGCTTCATCGAGTGTTCGAGTATCAAGCACCTTGAGATTTTTCAGAATCTGTTCGGGTTTGCTTGCGCCGATCAGAACGGAAGTCACGCCTTCCTTGTCGAGCAGCCAGCGCAGCGCGACAGCCGAAAGCTCGTCGCCGCGCGCTTTGGCAAGATCATTGAGTTCGCGAAGCTTTTCCACTTTTGCCTGCGGCAGATCGTATTCATGCAGAAAGCGTCCATCAACGCGAATGCGGCTGTCGGCAGGAATGCCGTTGAGATAACGGTCGGTCAGCTGTCCTTTGGCAAGCGGAGAGAACGTGATCATGCCTTTGCGGAGTTCATTGTTTGCGGCAAGCGCACCGTTCTTTTCAACCGTGCGGTCGAGAATCGAGTAGCGGTTCTGGTTGATGATATAGGGTACTTCAAGACGATCGAGAATCGCGCAGGCTTTTTTGAGATGTTCGCCATCGTAATTGGACAGTCCGGCATAGAGCGCTTTGCCTGAACGGACTGCCTGAGCAAGCGCGCCCATGGTCTCTTCAAGCGGTGCTTCGGGATCCATGCGGTGATGATAGAAAATGTCGACATACTCCAGCCCCATGCGCTCGAGCGACTGGTCGAGGCTGGCGAGCAGGTATTTTCGCGAGCCCCAGTTTCCGTAGGGACCATCCCACATCTCATAGCCGGCTTTGGTCGAGATGATCAGTTCGTCGCGATACGGCATAAGTTCCTCTTTAAGAATGCGTCCGAAGTTTTTCTCCGCGGCGCCGGGCTCGGGACCATAGTTGTTGGCCAGATCGAAGTGCGTGATGCCGTTGTCGAAAGCGGTCAGCACCATCTTCTTCATGTTTTCATAACTGGAAATGTCGCCGAAGTTCTGCCACAGTCCCAGCGAAAGAACAGGCAGTTTCAGTCCGGAGTTTCCGCAGCGGCGGTACTCCATTTTTTTGTAGCGATCAGGGTTTGCGATATACATTGTTTCTCCTTTTTTCGGGATGCGCATATCTGTTTCATATGGCATCTCCATTTGGTTTGAATCGGTGAAACGCATTTCAGATCCATCCGCAAAAGACGGATTTTTCTCTTATTTAGTATAAACCACCTCGCGCCTAACGTTCGCTGAGGCCTATTTTCCATAACTCCATACGGATTGGACCGACCATTAGCTTTCCATTCTTCAAATCTGTTCACAAAGCACATACGAATGCATAAATTCTGTAAACAAACGTGAAAAACTTTCTATGAAATCGTTTACACCACAATTTTCCGCAATTTGATGAAAAGTGTTTTCAATAAATTGAAAATCT
>CAOKFJ010000203.1 GCA_948467695.1 uncultured Allobaculum sp.
GTACGAGTCCGAAGTTGTCTACCACAACATGCTTGCCGAAGTCGAAGAAAAGGGCGTTATCTTCCTGGATACCGACTCAGCGCTTCGCGAGCATCCCGAACTGTTCAAGAAATACTTCGGAAAGCTGATTCCGTATTCCGATAACAAGTACGCAGCGCTCAACACCGCTGTATGGTCGGGCGGAAGCTTCATTTACGTACCGAAAGGCGTCAAGCTTGAAAAGCCTCTGCAGTCCTACTTCCGCATCAATTCCCAGTCTGCCGGTCAGTTTGAAAGAACGCTGATCATTGTAGACGAGGGAGCGGATGTACACTATGTCGAAGGATGCACCGCGCCGATTTACTCGAAAGATTCTCTGCACGCCGCGGTTGTTGAAATCTTCGTTCACAAGAACGCCAAATGCCGCTACTCGACTGTTCAGAACTGGTCAGCCAACATCATCAACCTTGTAACCAAGCGCGCGATGGTGTACGAAAACGGTCATATGGAATGGATCGATGGAAACATCGGAAGCCATATCAACATGAAATACCCGGCATGCATTCTTGCCGAGCCGTATGCCAAAGGTACGACGATTTCCATCGCTGTTGCGTCCAAAAACCAGGTGCAGGATGCCGGTGCCAAAATGATTCACCTTGCGCCGCACACCACATCCACCATCATCTCCAAATCCGTTGCCCGCAGCGGTGGAGAAGTCAACTACCGCGGATGGGTTGTGCATGGCAAAAAAGCCGACTACGCGAAATCCAAAGTCGAGTGCGACACGCTCATTCTCGACAAAATCTCGCGTTCCGATACCATCCCGCTCAATCGCCAGTCCAACCAGACTTCGCAGATCGAGCATGAAGCGACGGTATCCAATATTTCCGAAGAACAGCTGTTCTATCTGATGAGCCGCGGTCTGTCCAAAGCCAAAGCAACGGAAATGATTGTTATGGGATTCCTTGAGCCCTTTACGCGCGAGCTTCCCATGGAGTACGCGGTTGAACTCAACCAGCTCCTCAAACTCGATATGTCCGATTCCATCGGATGATCGATCGAAAAGAATGGATCGTTAAAAGAAAGCAGATTCCGATGCGCGCCGAAAAAAACGCGGCGATTGCGCAGAGGATTCTGCCTTTTTTGCACCAGGCACAATGCGTCGCTCTATATTATCCCGTACGACAGGAAGCGGACATTTTCTCATATTGTACGAAGGGAAGAGACTACGCGCTGCCTCGTGTTCTCGATGACCAGAATATGAAATTCTATCCGGCAGACAATCTGGTCTCTGGAGCGTTTGGCATACCTGAACCGCAAAGCGATCAGGAGATTGTGCCCGATGTCATCGTGGTGCCGATGCTGTGCTTTTGCGACGGGTATCGCGTCGGATACGGCAAAGGATATTACGACCGCTATTTAAGCAGTCATCCGCAATGCCTTCGCGTCGGAATCGCTTATGATGAACAGGAAGGCTTCTTCACGCCGCAGGTGTGGGATGAACGCCTTGATGTCATTGTGACGCCGACACGCGTGCTTCGATACACACGATAAACTCGCTTCGAGAGGAAAATGACGTTTTGCGCGCGAGACAGGATAGTCTTGCGCAAAACGCATACCCCAATCAGAAACGAGTGCTTGAACAGAGATGGAAAAGAAGAGGAAATCACAATGAAAATCATCTTTTTTGGCGATTCCAACACATGGGGCTATGCCTGGCGGACCGGCGAAAGACTCAGTGATCGCTTTACAGCGCAGATTGCACGCGCAAAACCGCAATGGACGGTGATTGAAGAAGGACTTAATGGAAGACAGCTGTACAGCCGCAATCCGCGTGTGCAGGGAACCGGCGAGCGCCAGATCGAAGGCGTGCTCATGCGCCATTCAGATGCCGATCTGATTGTGATCGGGCTTGGAGCAAATGATGCCAGACGCATGTGCGCGACGACAATGGATGAGTGGACCAGACATCTCAATATCTTTCTCGACAAGCTCGAAGAAAGCATGGCGAAATACGGCCGTATGCAGGTCATGCTGCTGACACCGCCGATGATCAACGAACAGGCGATGCGCTATGAAGAAGTGCAGACTATTTTCGGAGAAAGCGGCAGGCAGATTCTGATCGACGCGCAAAGCGAAATCTGCGCCGCTGCGGCAAAACGCGGCTATTCGGTGCTGCGCTGCGATGTTTTCGGCCTGTGCGGATCTTATCGGGACGGCGTTCATCTGGAAGTCGAAAGCCATACCGAACTTGCACGATGGCTTGTACCGGCAATTGAATATATCGAAGCCAATCTCTTACAGCGATAAAGCAGATAAAAAAGCATGCCCCTTTGTCAGGATCTGCATGCCGATGTATTCGTTATGTACTAAAGCGCATGCGCGAAGAGATATCGCGTGACGCGCATTTAAACAATGAAAGAAGGAAGACTATGAGCCTACTTGAAAATATTCATGCTTTCTGGAAACGGTTCGCTGATGAAGAATCCGCTCTTCTTGAAGCGCTCAATACTGGCAGCTATGAAAAACTCAGTGAAATTCTTGAAGCGCTGAATTCCGAAGTGTTCGCGATCAGCGGCGCGCACTTTTTCGTGGAAGATCGCGCGCAGGAGCCGGAGATGACATTCGATACCGGTCCGGACAAAACCTCCCAGCTGATCTGCCGGAAGATGAAGCAGCTCGCGCCAAAGAGCATTGCAGACAGATGGATTATCAACGATACGCTTGCCCCGTTAAGCCAGAAAGCGATCGAAGCATCGCTCCAGATCAAGGATCATGTCTATTCGCTGTTTGACATGACAGCGTTCTACACCATCGACAGCGTGAACCATTCTTTTATCGTCAAAGTCTACTGCCCCGGATTCTCGCTGATCGACAATCCGGAATACAAGCGCGAGATGTCGATTTATCTCGTGGAACTTGCCATCGGCGAGAAGGAACTTGAAGCGTATGTATCGAGCGTGGATTTTGTCAACGAACCGGAAGAAGGTGTTTCCTTCTGCAATCTGACGGAACTGTATGAAGTCATTGCGGATACGGTTGAGAAAGAAAACTGGAAAACCTATGCTCATCCGCTCGATATCTATACCGTCTTCAAACCGCATCAGGATTTTGCGAGCGATTCGCTGCGCAAGGATATGAAAATTATCTTTACAGTGCATCCGCCTCTGATCGAAGAGTCGCTTGGCTCCAAAGGCGATGTCACCCTTGATCTCAAAGATAAAGATGGCGAATACGGCTATATCTACTATGCCAATCCGTTCGATACGGAGAACGATGCCCGTTTCCGTCAGGCGCTTTCCAGTCAGATCGAAACCATTCTCGCACCGCTGCACTGCGCCAATGTGATCGGCGGAGCGATTGGCAAGTCGTATTCCTATATCGATCTGATCCTTTATGATGAAAATCTGTTTAAAAAAGCCTTTGCGCAGATCCAGAGCCAGCTCAAAAACAAAGTCGATCTGCATTACCGCAGTTTCCATCAGGAAGCTTAGCCGAATAGATGGACACGGTATAAGCAGAGTGCATCGACATCAAAAATCCATAAAGGCATAAAGCTGTTACATTCAAATCGAACAGGTACATTCGGACGTGTTTTCTCATGCCGAATGTGCCTGTTTTTGCGTTCTGTCCATGTGCTGAGGTCGAATTTTGAATACGTGAGTTTTAGTCTGGAGCTTCTTTGGATAGAGCGTGAGCCGCATAAGGAGAGGGAAAAGAAAAAAAGCGCTTGCGCGCTTTTCTTTGAATCTGAATGTGATGCGTTGGCTGTATTCCTATGCTTATTCAGCAACAGGAGTAACGTTGGAAGCCTGTTTGCCGCGGTCGCCTTCAACGATGTCGTAGGTTACGGTCTGGCCTTCTTCGAGGGAACGGTAGCCTTTCTGGTTGATGGAAGAGTAGTGTACGAATACGTCTCTTCCGTCTTCACCAGTGATGAATCCGTAGCCCTTTTCAGCGTTAAACCATTTCACTTTTCCAGTGTTCATGTTTTACCTCCCGGAATAGATTGGAGATTTTCTTATTAAAATGATGTGTTTTAATACGAACCTGGAAAGCAGATAATGCGGGTCCCAGCTTCAAAAATCAGTATGAAATCTATCCTTCGCATTCGATTATATAGAGTCTTTGTAATTTTCGTCAAGAAACTTTATCCATTTCAACGCGAAACGACGGGTTTGAAGTTGTATCGAGATTGCAAAAATCGTCAAGAGCTGACTTGAGTTCACTCTGTCAAAGTGAACGTCACG
>CAOKFJ010000204.1 GCA_948467695.1 uncultured Allobaculum sp.
TAGGCGAATCCTCGCTGCTGAGCGCATCTGCCGTTCGCCGTCCGCTCAACAAGAACGTCTTCAGTCTGAACTCCTGCCACGATGTCACCATCGGCGGAAACAAATTCGATGACGACCTCAACCTCAACATCGGACTTTCGGGCAATATGTCCGCGAGCGATGTCAGCAATACCAACAGCGAGCTGACCATGAACAAGAGCGGCGGAAACCAGGTACAGTCCGTAAAAGACATCCACTACACATCCAGCGATCCCGCCGTGGCTTATGTGGATGAAAACGGAAAGCTCCATGGCGTTAAAGCAGGAACCGTCTCGATTACCGCATGGGCGACAAAAGGCGACACGCTTGTATCGAGCGCACCCGTTACCGTAAACGTTGAGGGCGAAATCAGCGAACCCATTACGCTTACCGCTGAAAAACGCACCGCAACGGTACGCAATGAAAAAATCAAACTGACCTCTTCTTCCAAAAACACCGTCTGGGACGTTCTTGATCCGGCTACAGGCAAGCATTCCTACAAAGGCGTTGTGGATGAAGACGGCAATTACACCGCCCTGCAGCACGGCGCTGTTCTTGTTCGCGCAATCGATGGATCCTCTTTTGCTGAAGTGATGATCTCCAACTCGTTTGGCGAAAAATTCACTTCCGCAAACATTGCCGAAGGCATGAACTACCACAGCTATTCCGGCTCGAACACTTCAAACGGCAATGCCAGCGTCATCAGCGGTCTTGATGCCTACACCGTGCACTACGACACGCAGGATTTCGGAAATGGTCCATGGATCAATTACAACACTCTTGGAAACGTCCTGCATTTTGAAATTCCCGAAGACATGCGAACCGACTTCCGTGTTCAGGTTGATGTCTTTGGCATGACCGGACGCACCAGCCAGTGGGGATCGGATGGCGTTATGCTGTACAACGACATGGACAACTACATCTTCACCGGAAAACGTCAGCATCAGGCCGGCATGGCATCGATGCGCGAAGTTGCAGGAAGCAACACCGAATACCAGGGCATCGCAGCCGATAACGAACTGAAAGATTCCACCATCGAATTTGAAGGCAAAGGATCCACTCTGACCGTTCGCTATACTGACGCAAACGGCGTATGGAAAACTGCCGGAACATTCGACATCGCCTTCATGCAGAACAAAGCGATGCAGTTTGGCGCAACCACATGGGAAAACAAAGGTTCCGGTCAGAATCCGACTTATTCCGGTTTGCGCATCGGAAAAGCGAGCGAAACCACGACCGACAATCTTGCGACAGTCGGCGAATACAGAGCATTCTTCACACCTGAAGCGCACACCGCTCCTGAACTTGAAAGCGTAAGCGCAACCGCAGACGGACGCAAAGTCACCGTCGCAGCGACACCGAAATCCGGATCTGCGCTCGCAGACACCGTATATTTCTGGACGCTGACTACAGAAGATGGCGAAACAGTAACCGCTGCGACAACTTCGAATCAGTGGACCGCACCGATGCCCGGAAGCGTTGTTGTCGATGCTATCGGTATCGACGCCTATGGCGAAGCAACCGCTCTGCTGTCAAGCGATGCGGTTGAAGTCAAAGACACAACCGCCCAGCCCGGCAAATTCTCCACGGTATTCTTCAACGGTCTTCCGGTTGAGATTGGCGCGGATGCAGATGAAATCACTGTAAATATGCCCATGAGCGATACCGTGCGCATTTCCTGGCCGGAAGCCGAGAAAAAGGAAAGCACAGTCATCACCAGCGCAGGCGATACACAGACCGTCGAAAACGAATCTTTCGCGCTCGTGAAAGCCTCTGATCAGTTCGTACTCAAACGCGACAGCCAGAACGTGACCATCAACGTCAACCGCCTGCTCTCGAGCGACACTGGCGTCAAGACCATCACACTCGAAGGCAAAGCGCTCGATCTCGCAGACCAGATCCGCAGCAGCACCGACAGCTACATGATTCAGCCCGAAGGTACCGAAGTCCCTATCCACATCGAGACCGCTGATCCCGATGCGAAAATCAATGTGCGCACAACATACTTCGACCTTCCGCTCGAGAACAAATCCGGAAAAGACAACGTCTTCGATGCCATTCTTGATATGAACGCCGGTATCAATCATGTCTACGTTGATGTCACTGCGCCTGATGGCAAAACCGTTCGCGAATACAAGCTCTACTTCTTCAAAGATGCATTCGCCAACGACAAACCGACCTCCATTACGCTCAACGGAAAAGAACTCGATGGATTCACACCTGAAAAAGACGAATATGTTGTCCGTCTGTCTGCCGAAGAGATGAAGAACCCCACTCTCGCTGTTACGACATTGGAAGGACAGAAAGCAACGATCAAAGATTCTGTCGGCTTCTCGACAACCGGTCAAAAACAGCTCTTTGTCGAATCCGGAGCAAACGTTGTGGATGTTGAAGTGCAGGCGCCCGATTACTGGAGCCGCAAACGCATCCGCATCCATGTGATTGGTGAAAACGAAACAAATGCCGATCTGCTCTCTCTCAAACTTGACGGCATCGCGCAGACGCTGCCTGGCAATGGCGATGAGCAGATCATCGAATACAACGCATACGATGAAGACCTGCCGCTCAATGCCATCGCTCTTGGACAGGATGCAAAAATTGAAGTTGTCGATACTATTACCGGCGAAACCTACACCGGAACCGGCGAACTCGACACAACGCTCCACCTGGGCGAGGGCGACAACCGCCTGACCCTTACCGTCAGTGAAGAAGGCAAGGAAAGCCGTACAATTGATCTGCATATCCATGCGACAGGTCTTGTATGGGCAAGCGATCGCACTAGCGCATTCCTCAATGGAAACGGCAGTTCTGTACGCGGTGTCCGAGCCACAAAAGCGGAAGTCGGATACGGTTCTGTGGCGATCGATATGAACATCGATCAGAACAACAAGATTCGTCTGGCTGATGAAAACGGCGAAGCCGTAACCTTCGATAAAGGTATCGGCGCGCACGCGAGCAGCGAACTCATCTACACTTTCGAAGACGGACACGACTTTACAGCATTTGAAGCGTTCGCCGGAATCGACTATGTGCAGTACAACGGCAACTACTCGACCGTTGACTTCAAAGTGTATGTCGATGATGTCGGCGGCGTAACCCGTCCAAGATCTCCGATGCAGAAAATCAGCGTGGATATTACCGGCGCTTCCACTCTCCGTCTTGTCGCCGATCAGGTTGACAACAACGGCTACGACCATGCGGCATGGGCGGATGCCAAATTCATCCGCGCACTGCCGGAAATCAAAGTGAACAAAGACGCTCTCAAAGCTAAACTTGACGAAGCCAAAGCGATCGAAGAGTCCAGTGTTTCCGCAGGCAAATGGCAGAAACTGCAGGATGCCATCGAAAAAGCGCAGGCTGTATTCGATGACGAAAACGCGACCGCAGCCGATGTCGCCAAAGCAATCGATGCGCTCAACGAAGCGATCAGCTGGAACGACAGTGTGCTCAACCGCACTGTCCTCGAATTCCTGATCGAAGCTACCAGCGGATACAGCGCAGAGGATTACAAAGCGGATACTTTCGAAATCTTCGCGGCAAAACTCGCAAACGCCAAAGAAGTGCTCAAGTCTGCAGCCACACAGGCTGAGCTTGACGAAGCTGTCAACGAGCTTAACCCCGCTGTTCTGGATCTGCGACTGATCCCGAACGAAGACAAACTCAAAGAATTTGCAGAAACGCAGAAGTAATTTCTTTGAGTCATCCGATCAGGCGATAATCGATCTGTTCGTCATACGCTGCATGAAACAGCGAACACCGCCAAAATCAGATCATTGAACAACACAACCTGGAAGACTGCTCACAAGCCGGTCTTCCAGGTTTTTTCTGTTGGTGTGTTTCGGACGATCCGAGCAATATTTCTCATTGCCGGCAAGAGCAGTCAGTTCGAATACGCAAAAGTTTCGAATAAACCGAAAACAGGTCGTCTTTAGAGCGAATGAAGAACACCATTCTTTCTCAACCGCTCCGGAACACTCGTTTTTTTGCATGAAATCATGCCGAAAAACCGTCGCGAATGTTAATTGTATGTTAATTAAAATGAGGTTATTTACTCTCATTTCGTTTGTTTTTATCCATTATCGTATTTCGTGTTTTATCCATTACTAAACTTCAATCGGCATGCGTCCGAGCAATCAGCCAGGTGTGAGTAGCAAAAATCACAAATAATGCAAAAATTTCTTACATT
>CAOKFJ010000205.1 GCA_948467695.1 uncultured Allobaculum sp.
TTCAATGAGAACTCCTTTGGATATTTGGAGTGTCTACTAAAAGGGAACTTATCACGGCGTGCATGTCCTGCAGTCTTAGGGACAGACTAGTTGGATTTTCTTTCGATGTAGTCTTTCAGACGCGCTTCATCAGGGATGTAGCGAACGTCAAGGAAAGCGCGGTTCAGCTTTTCAACCGCCTGATTGATCAGCGACTGATTTCTCGGATTTTCAAGAACAGCTTTTCCGTTCTCCATTTCCGCTTTCAGCGTATCGAGTTCTGCTCCCGGCTGGAATGCGTCAAGAACAGCCTGCGAAATGGTTGTGTTGAGGAATTCAAGCACGCTTGTATTCACTTCAATATCAACATCCGCATTGTTCACGCGCTCAATCAGATCTTCAAGTTCAGTTCGACGATCGGCGATCTCTTCATTGGTTGTTTCGACACCAAGCGGATTGGATGCCTGCGCATTGAGCTCTTCGACAAGATCGTTTGGCAGCGCGTTAATCAGCGCCTCGTCGGCAAGCATTGCGTCGATTTCATCGAGCGAGTCCTGCACAAATTCTGCTTCATGACTGCCATAGGCTTCGATTTCCGCGATATGGAAATAGCCATTGACTGAGTTTTCTTTGCCATCTACGCGAATGTAGCGAACGAGTTTGTCTCCGTTCAGTTCGAACGTTTTTCCCTCAGCGCTAGATACCGCGTTATCGGTTTTCGCAGCGATTTTCGTCCAGTCTTTTCCATCAAGAGAACCGAAAACATCATATTTGTAGTAACGGCTCGTATTTACATACGTGACGATTTTCAGGGAGTCGAGCGATACCGGATTCATCAGATCAAGGGTGAACTGAGGATCTGTATCGACATGTCCGCCATCCCAGTAAGTGCTGGTACTGCCATCGACAGCCGCTTCTTTTCGTTCACCGCCCCAGTTGTACGATGCGTTGGTCGGTTTGTTGAGGGCGATATTGCCTGTCTTCTCATCAAGCAGGTGGGAAATCTTTCTGGCGGCTTTATCGCATTCTTCTTTGGATGGATTTTCCTGATCCAGAAGTGTCTGCGCTTCTGCCGCAGCGACGCTCAGTTCTTCTCTGGTCTTTGCAGAGTATGTCGATGCATCGGCTGCCTTTGCCAGCGAGACGAGCTGTTTGAGCGGATCTTTTTCGGTTTTTCCATCCAGCGGTCCATGTTTGGACTGGTTGAACATCCAGTCGATCAGATCGTCAAGGTTGCTCTTTCCATCGCCATCATCATCAAGTTTTGGCGACCATGCGCTGTTCCAGCTTAAATGGTTCTCCGTCGGATATTCGACATAGGTGATATTGCCGCCTGCACGCATCGCGTCATACATCTGACGTGTGGAATGCACGGGAATCGTTGTGTCGATCGTTCCATGGAATGTTCGGATCGGCAAATCCAGCGCATTGTGCGCGAGCGACGCATCGCCAATGCCGCATACGGGAACAGCTGCCGCGAAGATATCTTCGTTGTCGCGCAGAATCAGATCCCACGTTGCGGTACCGCCCATCGACATGCCGTACAGATATGTACGATCAAGATCGGCGTTGTAGGTTGTGCGGGTTTCTTTGATCAGCGAGTACGCGGCATTGAGGTTCACGGAGCGATCACGGGACGCCATATCCCAGTTGGTTCTCCACCAGTAGTTGGAGTAGTTTGTCGCAACCGGCGGCAGATTGACCCAGCGGTCCGGGGAGTTCTCATCCATGTGATCAGCTGTCCAGTTCTCAGGTGTCTGCGGCATGAGGATGATCGCCTGTTTATCGGGATTATCCCTTTCCTGCAGAAGCTTGTACGCAATTGCGCTGTGCAGCTGCAGAACGATGTCGTTGTTTCCGCCATCGGTATGTCCATGAAGATATACAACAACCGGCAGGTTTTCGGGAACTGTGCCGTCTTCGTTTTTCGGCACGTAGATCCAGTACGGAATCGTTGTTCCGTCTTTGTCGGTATACGTTTTATGCTCCAGACCGGTTTCGCGAACCATTGCGGACGCACCGCGATCGCCATCGCTTGAAGAACCGAATCCGAATACCCATGGATACAAACCTGACTCAGCAGCCATAACCGGTGATGCGCCGATGCCTGTAAACATGCTTAACGCCAGCGCTGCCGGAATGAGTCTGTGTTTCAGCTTCATTAAACGTTTCCTTTCTTTTTCCTGTAGTCGGATTGCATCCGTCCGGCACCAGGGACTGCCCATGTCCATATTTGCCGGATCAGACATTCAGAAGACTGGAAAAAGAAAGACTGCCCGGTCTGCCTTCTCCCTATCACTGTGATCCGAATTGTTTCACGAAAGCATGGCCCGAATATATATCATGCTTTTTCGTGTCTACACCGTTATTATCTACAGAATTTATATAGAAGAAATCCATCGCGCGCGATTTCGTTCAAAGTGGATAACAACTCGTTCAAACGAACAAACTCTAGTTCTTTTTTGTAAACTTATTCAATTCAATTGTTAACGTATAGTAACAATAATAATTCGTTTTCTAATACTGTTCAGACAGTTTAATCCAATGAGACAACGCAAACACGAACCATTTGCGACTCTGAATTCACTCTCGATTCGCTCGAATTTCCCCCTTTCTGCTTGCCATAACCTGATAAGCGGGTCATGGCGGCTATCTGTCATTTTTGCGATCACAAGCGAAAAACAGGCAGCTTCTGCCGATGACTGCCTGCGTTTTTCAATGGGTATTCTCAAAGATTTCAAGGATATTCAACGCTGATGATTCCGCTCTGATCATAGTAAAGCTCAATGCGGTATGTCTGATTTTCTTCGGTGTACTGCATGCGTATACGCGTTCCTTCATCACGAAAAAGGACATCCCGTTTGTAGATCGTTTCATGAAAGGATGAAGGCGGCGGACTTGTCTGACATCGTTTTGACCATGCGCATTCGCCTGCGTACTCTCGGGCGCGTTCAATGATCGCCAGATCAAGAACGCTTCGATCATTTGCCTTAATCAGCGATGCGCGTGTCTGCAGACAGACACACACATAGGCGCAAAAAAGCAGAACCAGACCAAACAGAATCAGCGCCGGTTCGAGCGCATAGGCGTTTGCGCATGCTGCTCCAGTGCTTTGATCTTCGGTTTTATTCATTACGGTGTACCATCCGGCTTCATTTCTTACCCGCTTCACTTGCGCCATGCCATTACGTACCAAATCCATCCGTAACAAAATGGCTTACGGCATGCGGATTCTTCTGACTGGGCGCGAAGATTCTTTGATTCATATCTAGCGAATCTGCCAGACGTGTCTTTTCGATCCATATTGAACCTCGAGATATATGCTTTCGTTTTCCGCATAAAAGCGCGCGCTATCGATCTGTTCCATCAAAATCATGTATCCGTCTCTTTTAACGAGCCGATGCTGATCAAATTCAACGCGCTCAGTTTTCTTTGGCGTTTCGAGAATCAGTTTTTCGCCCTGTACAGTTACCCTGCGAGCTGCCGCGCTCATTTCCCGTAGCTGAACAATCGCAAACTGTTCTTGCGAGTCTTCCCGAAGTTCAAGTGCTTTTTTCAAAACACTCGTCTGCGCCGACATGAGCGAAGCGCACAGTACACATACCATCAGCGCAAGGAGCACTTCGCCAAGCGTAAACGCATTGGAGGGCGATCGAAGAGGATCATGCCCTTTACCCGTATGACTCGATCCAGGCTGATGCAGCCCTGCGAAGAAACGAGAGTTTGAGTTTTCAAATCGATAAGCATACTGATTGTTCCGTATCCTTCTATACTCCAGATTCATTTTGCGCTTCAGACTTATGTTCTTCATTGTCCGCTCACCGTCTCAGACATAGGGTGTCTGTCCTGGTATGCGCTCTTCGATCCTGACAGGAACGCCTTTTTTTAGCACATTGCGATAGGATGCAAGACTTGTCAGCAGCAGAAATCCGCAAAGCACCGCAATCATCAGCGCCAGAAGCGCTTCGGCAAGAAGAAATCCATTTGACTTCACGCGCAAGCCAGAGAAACGCGGACAAATAGCCATTCCCCTGCTTCTTTGAGGCATGTCAGCGTGTAACGAGCGATGCTTGCAGCAGGACGGGGAGCGGAGCATCTTAATCCGCTCTAAAGCTTCGATGTCCTTAGCGCCGTTCTTTTCGCTTTCATTATTCGTACTGTCATCATCCCTGCCGTTCCAGATCCGATTACTTATCATCGAATTCAATGCGCGC
>CAOKFJ010000206.1 GCA_948467695.1 uncultured Allobaculum sp.
TTATTCTGTTTACCTTCTTCTATTCCAAGATGCAGGTAAATCCGGAACAGATCGCCGAAAACCTCGGCAAATCCGGTGCTTATATTCCCAGTGTCCGTCCCGGAAAACAGACTGAAATCTATATCGACAAAGCCCTCTCGAGAATCACGGTTCTCGGCTCCCTCGCTCTGGCAGCCATCGCGGTGCTTCCGCACCTGATGCCTCTGCTGTGGCCTGAAATGCCGACATCCATGGCACTCGGCGGAACTGGTATGATCATCGTTGTCGGTGTCGCCATCGAAACGGTTCGTCAGCTCCAGGGTCTTGTTACACAGAAAGCTTATAAAAAGTACTACGAGTTTGACTAATCCGGCTGAATCCTCAGCCGGATTTATAGGAGTAAGACTAAATGAATATTCTCATCATGGGCGCCCCCGGATCCGGAAAAGGCACCTTTAGCAGCCGTCTCAAGGAAACCTACAACCTTGACCACATTTCGACCGGAGATCTTTTCCGTGAAAACATCTCCAACAGCACCGAACTGGGCATCGAAGCCAAAAGCTACATCGATGCTGGTCACCTTGTCCCGGATGATCTTGTAAATCGCATGGTTCTTGATTATCTGAAAAACAAGATGCCCAAGGATAACGACGGCTATCTTCTTGATGGTTACCCCCGAACCCTTGAACAGGCCAAAACCTTCAAAGAAGCGACTAAAGGCACGGATCTTGATGTAGATCACATCCTTTATATGGATGTACCTCATGACATTCTGAAGAAGAGAATTCTCGGCAGACGTTCCTGCCCCGAATGTGGAGAAATCTACAATATCTACTTCAAAGCTCCGCAGAAAGAGAACGTATGCGATCACTGCGGACATGAGCTCAGCTACAGATCCGATGATAACGAAGAGAGTCTTAAGATTAGATTGTCCGACTATGATGCGCTGACACAGCCTGTCATTGATTTCTATGCCGACCATGGTCAGCTGAAAAAAATCAATGCGGATGCTGATTTCGACGACATCTGGTCCGACATTGAAAAAGCAATCGGCTAAGCTGCTTAGCCAGACTGCAATTTAGAACATATCGACTATTGCTTCACGTTTTTACGATCGAAAGGTACCTCAATGCGGTGCCTTTTTTTCGTTCTACGAATTCTTTTCGGTTTTGCAGTGTCTTCAATACAATATTCATATGACTACTAAATGCACGATACGAATCACCGGCTTTGCGCCGATTAAGAAATCGATTCAATGGAAAGAACTTATCTTTGCAATACAAACTGAACAGGATCAGGTCTGGACTGGAAAACAATTTCTTGGTCCAGACGAATTCGCAAAACAGGACACTAGAAAACGAAAGAGACGTGAATCAGAGATTCGCGTCTGCAATGACGAAAGAGAAACTGAAGTGTGGATTGAATACGTATCCCAATCGGGTGTCGTGAAGTTGCCGATTGTTTATAGAACTGGCGACAGTGACAATATTCAATCTGTTCAAGTGCTTGTCAGCGTGATTCTCCTGATGGCTCAGGCGCTCGATTCACCCGATGCCGATCATAATGTACCTTTCTACATTGAGCGTTATTATCTTTGCGATAAGAACGAGGAAATTCTCAATCTGGCTCCATTGATCGCGCCTGATTATTCGCTTGACACATTCTCTCAATTTAATTTTGAACGAATGAATCTGGAATCCGAGATAGATGATTACATGCGCGAAATCGAGCGGATCAGGGAGAGGTATTCCGCTCCAGCATATACATATCTTTACAAGAAACCGGAGCAGCCTAAAGCGATTAACGAACTGACCAGCCAGGATGAGAACTATCAGATTCTCGTAAAACGCATTCTGGATTTGGAGGAAGAACTCAGAAAGCTGCATGCAAAATTTCAGGAACAGCGGGGACTGTCGCAGCAGAAAGCCGATGCCTGGCTGCGCATGCTGGAAAGCACCCTTCGCTGTGCGATTGACGGAAGTCTCGAAGATATTGAACTGTTCACAGATGCAATCACTCTTGATTTCGACAATCTTGAACGCAAACTGTCCTCCACAATAGCGCCGCACTATGAGAACACAACAGTCACAGATCTTTCCCGCTGGGGGATTCGTCGACTGCAGGCAGCGCAGATGCTTGATTCGATTGACGGAGATGATGTGCTGTTCAGTCTTGGCAGCGAACTGGCTCAAATCGCCGATGATCCATATTTTGTTCAAAATGTCATGAATCAAGATCCTCTTGCGATTAACGAACTGGAACACCTTGTTAAAGAAACAGTCATCGACAGGGTTCTGGAGCTTGTACCTGCGGATGGCGGCATCGTGCCGGTGGAGATGAGACTCGAAATGCTCGAAGCCACTCTGGGCATTCTCGACCGAAGAACGCTTCTGCTGGCATTTTCCTGTCTAGCGTCCTGCAAACCGGGCGAAGTCGATCGGGATGTTGTCAGAACGTTCTACACATCCGATCGCATAAACACCTTCCTGGATCATGTGCGCATAGTGCCTAAAACAGGTGATGCGGATATTCCGCTTTACGCGCTGGCTTTGTCAGGATATCTAGATATTGCATCGAGTGCGCAGCTTCGGGCCGTTGCACCAGTCGTGCAGGATTTTTTGAAGGTACTGCTCCGACCTGCACAGATGAGCAAA
The DNA here is from genome assembly GCA_948467695.1 of uncultured Allobaculum sp. Lineage (GTDB taxonomy): Bacteria > Bacillota_I > Bacilli_A > Erysipelotrichales > Erysipelotrichaceae > Allobaculum. Next base: position 2,634 of record CAOKFJ010000206.1, read on the forward strand.
CACCTGTGCGCATGGGAAGTTCATGCACTGGGCACATTTATGGTAAGCGTGCTCAACAAACTTGAGCCAGATTTAAACAATCCGCTAAAACTATCGGTTACAGAAGTGCTGAATGACATTCTCAAGTGGATCGAGAAGCATGTCGATCAGAATAAATGGAGCATTCCGGCCCTGCTCGAAGCGTATTTCTCTGCAGAAACTTTATTGTTTGAGTCTCAGGTGCTGCGTAAAGGCGATAAGGGGAAACGCACCAAGATCGATCTTTCTGAACTGTTGAAAACAGCCAATCAGGCACGCTATCAGATGCCTGGGCAGATGGACTGGGGGTACCTGAGCGCTCTGCTCTACATTTATGACATGGGCATTGAGTGTGGATACCGATATGCGCCGTTTGCTAATCCAGTTGAACAAATGAATCTTCATATAATGCGTCTTCTCCGTTTCCAGGATGACGCTGAAGTTCAGATTCATCAGGAAGGTCTATATATGGGCGTGGATGTGCTGAACGACCGGGGATATCCAAAGACTGTCTGCGGCGCTCTGCGAAAACTCTGGCTTTACTGCGATCCGTCAATGAACGAACCGGCAGATAGTATTTTGAATTTTGCCAATCCGAACGAAGAGCAGATGGATGTTCTTAAAGAACTCACTGGCAATCTCGATCTTGAGCAGATGTTCAGCGACCCTGAGATTGCAAGCCTGCTTCAAAAAAGGCTTGAAAATTTAGATTCTCTTATGGCAGACAACAAAGCCAAAATTCAAAACATGGAAGCACTGCATCTGATTGTTGAACTCGATACATGCCTGGGCTCTCTTCCTTCGAATACATCGGCAAAGGTTCGTCTGGATTGTATTGCGCTTTTGATGGAAATCCTTGGCACGATCAATATTGAGACGGAGAAGGATACTGTACATGTCATTAATTCGTATTCCAGAATATACAACCAGCTCGCTTATATAAATCTGGACGAACTGGCTATACGCGTGCTCGAGCAGATTGATGCTGTCTATGAGCAGGCGAAGAAGAAAAACATATATCTGAGACGCGAGCTAAAGGAGATGAAGAAACAATTCACCACCGCATTGCGGCTGACAAAAGCGAACACCGGTGGAGAAGGGATTCATGAAGCGCTGGAACTGGCTGATCAGGCGTTAAGTTCAATCAGTCCAAAGAAAAAGAAAAAAACGCTTCCTGCATCAGAACGAGCGGAAGCGATCAGACTCATCGATTTCTGCAATGACCTTGGCCATATCTCGTATTCTGGAGGATACATTCTTCGCATACTCAGAGCGATTGCGGCGTCTTCTTCCTCCATGAGCGAATACGAAAGAATGGATTTTGCGAATACCTGTATAAAGTCGTTCCAAATGTTTAATGAACATGATGATAATTATTCCGCAAAAGCAGTGCGCAAGATTCTGAAGGGATTTGATTATCCATCGAAAGACATGACGGAAGTTCATCTGGATTCTTACGATCCTATGTATGTCGTAGAGCACCAGCAGAGCTGCAAAGCGGATCCATATGTATTCCTGCAG
>CAOKFJ010000207.1 GCA_948467695.1 uncultured Allobaculum sp.
GCTCGTCGGGCTCATAACCCGGAGGTCGTTGGTTCAAATCCTTCTCCCGCAACCAGGAAGATTCAGGTTTCTGCTTATGCAGAAGCCTTTTTTCTTTTTCCGGACATTCAGCTGTGCTATCTGAGCATTTTCTGTTTTTTCACCTCAAAGCCGATCCGCTCGAGCGTCAAACTTCGACAATGCATATGCTGAAATCTTCTTTCGAGAAATTTTCCTGCGAATTTGTATGCCAAATTCCCGTTATGTCACAGTGATCAATCTGATTTGTTCTGTTCTTTTTGTTACGATGAAACCAGCACATTTCCACTCGCATTCCGCTATCGCATTCTGGCCATGCTTTCAATGACCAAAGCAATGCGGGAATGCATAGAATCCCGTGCTAGAAGGAGGTCCGGCGTATGGATCTGAAAGCGTGCCGTTCATTTCTGGCAATTATCGAAGCCGGCAGCATGAACAAAGCTGCCGCGCAGCTCAACATGACGCAGCCGACAATATCCAGGCAGATCGCCAAACTCGAAGAAGATCTAGGTGTCTCTCTGTTTGACCGTCAGGCCAAATCCCTTCACGTTACCCGCGAAGGTCTGCTTTTTGCGCGCCGCGCACGAGAGATGATGGAACTCGAACAGAAAACCATCACCGAACTGCAGTCCTTTGACGAAACACTCTCAGGCGAACTGACCATCGGGTGCGGCGAATACGCCGCCACCAGCACGCTTGTGCGCGTCGCCGCGCAGTTTCACGATATTCATCCAGGCGTTTCCATTCGCTTCATCACCGGCGATTCCAGCCAGATTCGCGAGCTGATCGAGCATGGCGTCGTCGACGTCGGCCTGTTCATGCACCCCTGCTGCCTGGACGGACTGAAATCCATCTGCTGGAAACAGCGGGAAGTCTGGGGCGCTGTCATGCCTGCGGATCATCCGCTTGCGAACAGACGCGTCATTACAGCGGCGGATCTGCGCAAAGAAGATCTGATTCTTCCCTACCGCCCCGAAATCCGCTCAAGCGTTGTGAAGTGGCTTGGCATGAAGGAAGACGACGCAAGACGCGCCGGTTCTTCATCGCTTGCGAGCACATGCGCGCTGATGGTTCTCAACAACATCGGCATCGCGCTCACCTGCATCGGCGTGCCTGCCTACCGCAGACCGGATTTGAAGACCATCCCGCTCGAACCGGCGGAAACCTCCTGCCTTTCTCTGGCATGGAAAGAGCGCTTTCCCAAACCGCCTTTGCTGGAAGTCTTTCTCGATTATGTCTTCTCCCTCTCGCTGACCTGTTCATGCACAGAAGAAACCGAATGCACCGGATGCGAAGACGAAACTGACATCCTCGCCAAAAACTGAACGCGCATTTTCAAATCGCTTTAGCCACGCGTTCAGCTGTCCAAACGTATTTCCTGCAGACAATTACGGCGCCGACATCCACGATCTGTCGGCGCCGTTTTCTTCACGTTTTCATATACAATTTTCGTATCTATCAATATTTTATATTCAGAATTTACATATATCGGACACGGGCAAATAATGAAGATGCATCACACGAAAAGAGGACGGACCGAATGCATGCTGCATTCGCCATCTTCAACGAATCGTTTATGCCTGTCGCTTTTGCGAAAGACAGAAAGGAGAATTCTATGACTCTTCATATCGCATGCTTTTCCGCCTCGGGAGTCACCCGTCAGGCGGCAGAGCGCATACAGAAACTGACCGGCGCCGAGATTTCGAACATCGAACCGGCAGTTCCCTATACAAACGCCGATCTCAACTGGCGCGACCGTTCAAGCCGCTCAACACTCGAGATGAAATCCCCTATGGCGCCCGTTGAACTTGCAGATGTTCCCGAACTGAAAGATGGCGACACGCTTCTGCTTGGCTATCCGATCTGGTGGTACGAAGCTCCCGCCATCATCAACAGTTTTCTCGCCCGCTATCCCAAAAGAAAACTCACGATTATTCCGTTTGCGACATCCGGCGGAAGCACCATTGAACATTCCGAGAAACTTCTCAAAAAGCGATTTAAAACCCTTGAATGGAAAGATGGCCTTCTCATTGACGAAAGCACGTCGGATGCCCGTCTTGTCGAATGGCTTGCACGCGCAGGAATCCCTGCCGCGCGCTAGAAAAGCCCGCTCTCTCTATACCACTCACTCTAGCTATTCGCTCTGATACAGAGCCGGAAAGGAACCTGATTCATATGGCAAAAATTGTACAGACTGCCGGACGCAATGCCCTTGGCGAATTTGCCCCGGATTTTGCGCGCTACAACGACGATATTCTCTTTGGCGAAATCTGGAACAACACCGCTCTCACTCCTAAACAGAGAAGCATGATCGTCATTTCCATCTTCATGGGCAGAGGACTTTGCGACAGTTCGCTCGATCATCACCTCGGTTTCGCCAAAGAAAACGGCGTGACAAAAGATGAAATCGCATCTCTCATCACGCAGGGCGCTTTCTACGCCGGATGGCCCGTTGCATGGGCGGTTTTCAACCGCGCCAAAGCTGTCTGGGCCGATGCAGAAAACAGCGCGGACAGCGCAATCGAATGCCCGCATATTACACAGACTGCCGGACGCAATGCTCTTGGCGAATTCGCGCCGGACTTTGCGCGCTACAACGACGATATTCTCTTTGGCGAAATCTGGAACGATACCGCGCTTGCTCCCAAAACAAGAAGCATGATCGTCATTTCCATTTTCATGGGCAGAGGGCTCTGCGACAGTTCGCTCGATCATCACCTCGACTTCGCCAAAGAAAACGGCGTGACAGAAGAAGAAATCGCATCCCTTATCACGCAGGGCGCTTTCTACGCCGGATGGCCCGTTGCATGGGCGGTTTTCAACCGCGCCAAAGCTGTCTGGGCCAAGTAAGAAGAGTGCACATAATCTCTTCTGCAAATCAAAACAGCAAGCTTTCACATATCAGGTACACATCATAAAGAAAGGACATATCCCATGACCGCAAAAAATCTTGAGACACTCGAACAGTACGCAAAAACCATCGATTTCCCCGTTGGAAACCCCAACGACGCATTCGCGCCGTATTTTGAAGGACAGAGCTGGCTTGCACCCGTTGCCGGCGCTCCGCTGCCCATCTTCAACGTAACCTTCGAACCCGGATGCAGAAACCACTGGCATATTCATCACGCCGACCAGGGCGGCGGACAGGTGCTGATCTGCATCGGCGGACACGGCTGGTATCAGGAATGGGGAAAAGATCCTGTAGAAATGACACCGGGCACCGTTGTTGAAATCAATGAGGGCGTCAAGCACTGGCATGGCGCTGCCGATGACTCCTGGTTCTCTCATCTGGCATTCGATATTCCCGGTACAAACGCTTCCTGTCAGTGGCTTGAAGCCGTTGAAGATTGAATTTGTTCACATAAACGCAGTACAATCCAATCCGTGACACTTTCGTAATGTTTAATAATGATTGAAATATATTAATATTTGGCTGTTTTTCTATCGCATAAAGCCTAGAAAACAGCCTTTTTCTATTTCTTTTTTCGAACTCAAAATAGTAAAAAAATGCGTTCGTTGACGTTGATTCACACTCTGACGATAATGAATCCATACGCACGAATTTGGTCTCTATGGTTCAATTCGGCAGTGCTATGCCGCTGTTCCTTCAAAGTGCACCTGACAGCGCCTGACACAAAATTACTGCTTGATCCGGCAAGCCATACCCTTTACAGCCGCATTCCTCTGATTCGGACAGTCATGCGGAAAAAGCGGCGGCTTGTTTTATGTGTATACCAACGCAAAAAAGCGACGGGCGATCACGACTCGCCTGCCGCTTTCCTGCAGATTTTTGTCACACATTCTGCCGTGCAGTTTGCGGACCAATCTTACGTTGCTTCCAGGGCATTTTGTAGAGAGTGAAAAATGCTCTGCGAAGCGCACTGAACGTCTGCCTCAACCGAAAAATCGCGGTTCGCAAAGTGTTTCTGATTTTCTTTGCGTCCGCTGGTGTCTGACAACACCGGTTTTGAGAGCACCGCTAAGCGCAAAACGCTTCGGCAGTCCATCCAGCTGTCGAAGCGCTTTTTTTTCGGCACTTCGACAATACTTAAACTATAGTTCCCGAAGTTTTTACCACTAGACCCGATCCAAATTCAAAAGGATTGGG
>CAOKFJ010000208.1 GCA_948467695.1 uncultured Allobaculum sp.
GTTCCGGTCAGATCTATTCCCAGGGTGCAAAACTCGTCAATGAAAACAACGACTCCAATGAAATGTTTGAATCCGCAGCATGGAAAGAACTCGTTGCCAATGTAAAAGACAACGATTCCACTCTCCATTTCATGGGTCTGCTTTCCGACGGCAACGTTCATTCCCACATCAACCACCTCAAAGCGCTGATCGCTCAGGCTAAAGAAGAAGGCGTGAAAAAAGTACGTCTCCACATCCTGCTCGATGGACGCGATGTTCCCGAAACAAGTGCTCTGATTTACGTTGAAGATATTGAAAACTTCATGGCTGGTCTGAACGATGACAGCTTCGATGCGCAGATCGCTTCCGGCGGCGGACGCATGCAGATCACTATGGACCGTTACGAAGCTAACTGGCCCATGGTTGAAGAAGGATGGAAAATCCACGTTCGCGGTCTTGGACGTCAGTTCGCTTCCGCAAAAGAGGCTATCGAAACATACCGTGCGGAAACCGGCGTAGTAGACCAGGATCTCCCCGGCTTTGTTGTTGTTGACGCTGATGGCAACCCCAAAGGAACCATCGATGACAACGATTCCGTTATTCTCTTCAACTTCCGCGGCGACCGCGCTCAGGAAATTTCTCTGGCATTCGACGGCGATGAAACATTCGACAAATTCGACCGCGTTAAAGTGCCTCATGTAAAATTCGCAGGTATGCTCCAGTATGACGCTGATGCGCAGATTCCGAAGAAATACCTCACTGAACCTCCAAAAATTCATTACACACTCACCGAACAGCTCGTTAATGCCGGTGTCAGCGAATACGCTATTTCCGAAACACAGAAATACGGTCACGTTACCTACTTCTGGAACGGAAACCGCTCCGCTAAATTCGATGAAAACCTCGAAGAATACGTTGAAATCGAATCCGATGTAATCCCGTTCGAACAGCGTCCGTGGATGAAATCCGCTGAAATCACAGATCTGCTGTGCGAAGCGATCCGCTCCGGCAAGTACGACTTCCTGCGCACCAACTACCCCAACGGCGACATGGTTGGTCATACAGGAAGCCTTGAAGCAACCATCGTTGGCGTTGAATCCGTAGACATCGCTCTTGGCCGCGTTATTGACGCTGTTAAAGCTGTTGACGGCGTACTGCTCATCACTGCTGACCATGGCAACGCTGATGAAATGTACGAAAAACCGAAAAAAGCCGGTGCTCCGCTCAAAGCGAAAACATCTCATACCCTGAACAAAGTGCCTTTCATCGTATACAACTACGACTGCAAGCTCAAACAGGATGACGATATGGGTCTGTCCAACATCGCTGCAACAGTATGCGATATCCTCGGTGTTGAATCCAACGAACACTGGAGAGATTCCATCATCGAAAAGTAGTCTGCTTTATACAGGCGAATCGATTAAAAACATCTCGATAAACTAAGAAGTCCAGACAGGCTGTACAGCTGTACAGTCCGTCTGGACTTTGTTTGTTTATAGTCTGTTTCTCGTGAAAGCTAAAGATGAATATCAGATCAGCGATGGCGTCTGAGACGCTTTGTCATGGATGTGAAGGCTTCAACAAGACCGCCATCTCCATCCTCGTCATCATAGTCGTCTTCATACGAATCAAAGCTGTCGTCCGCGTCGCGATCGGGATAGACGCCGCTGTGGTCATACGGCTCGCTGCTATAAGAAGAATCGCCATAGCCGGTGTTCTGCGCATTGTCATAGGCATCGAGGGGATTCTCACTGTATTCATCGTATTCATCGTATCCATCGTCTTCATCTTGTTCTTCTTCAAGAACGAAATGCATGTCATCGGCAAGATCAAGATCATCGTCCCCTCTGGAGAACCATTTCTTTTTCGATTTTGAAGAGCTTTGCGAATCTCCGAATTCATCGCGGATTTCCGGAAGGCGGAAGACGGGAATGACAGTGATTGCCAGAATCGCATAGCGCACGAGTTCGAAAATTGAGAAGAGCAGGAATACATTGGAAGGCCATGTCACTGTCTCGGACAGGGAATAGGAGCGAAGAGTAAGAACGCCATAGGCGAGAATGCCTAGCTGACCGGCGAGCGCGGCCCACAGACTTTTCTTGGCTCCGGGATATTTCAGGTAGTAGAAGAAGATTGGGAATGTCCACAGCACGGCAGTCAGGATGCAGAGCGTGAACATGAGACCAACCGCGAAGACGCTTGAGTTGTCGGTCGAGACAAAACTGTTCTGCATCATATGCGTGACGATCGGGAAAATGATCAGTTCGCCATAGATGCCAACCGCCATGCGAAGCGCTGCGCGCGGGTATTTGCTGGAAAGCCTGCGTCGCGCTTCCTTTTCACGCTCTAAACGAGTCTGTTCGGCGCGTACGGGATCCGAGCGAAAATCTGGTGTTCCACTGCCGAGTCTGGCTGGTCTGCCGGATGCAGGATTTCCGTGCTGAGCAGATGCGCCATGGGCATTGTAAGAACTCTGGGGATTTGAGCGGCGCTGCGGTGTGTGCTGAGACTGGCCGGAGGCGATCAGCGTATCGCCATGCGCCTGCCTGTAAGAGGGCATAGCGGGCGAAGATGGTGCCGCCGCTGAGGGATAAGGCCTGGACAAGTGCGGTGAAGCGTTCTGTCCATAGGGATCATGCTGCGCATACGGCTGCTGCGCCTGCATCTTTCGGGCGCGGTTTTGCATGTACATTGCCTGTTCGTCGGCATATTGAGGACGTCTTGCCTGATTAAGCGGCATGTCGATGCGGTTTTTCGTCTGGCGTTTGGTGTTTTCTCTTTGCGCTCTCTGTCTTTCGCTTCGGCGTCTGTCTTCTTCGCTCAAAACCAGAATATGATCGAAGAAGATGGTTCCCCACCACGAATCGTAAAGCCATCGTTTGTACCATATAAGGAAGAAATCTTTGATGATGGCGAGCAGAATCCATGCCATATAAAAAGGAAGAAAATTCAGATGCCGGAAGGTATCGTATAGAAGCCATCCCGCAAAACCGAATTCGCACCACACAGCGAGGGTGAACAGGTGTTTCGAGAATTTCTTTGCGCCCGAAGCCGCGAAGAAGATCAGCAGCCATACGGCAAGTTCGACAAACAGTACCAGCAGATACAGCATGTTGAAGTAGGAGGGCTTGGCAAACAGCGGCTGCGCAAGCACGAAATACATGGCAAGCGGCCACAGGCAAAGCATTGTATACGCCATGACAAGCGAACTTCGTATTCGCTTCGAGGCTTTTTTCAGATAGAACCGGTCTTCCGCAACTTCCGAAGAACGGGACCGTCGTTTTCTTTGGTTGGAGTATTCAGTCATGCTCCTAAAGTACCATGTTTGAAGCCAAACCACAAATCAGCACAACATGACGAAAGCGCAATCTTAATCGCGCAGACAGACCGTCCCCGACTGCACGGATATATATTTCGTGCAGTATCGTATGGCAGAAGCAGGAGCAGGCGCAGGGGTGCTGAAATTGACGGCTCAAGCGTATTTCCATGTACAATACCAGAGAAGTATTCCTGTTCTCTGGTAGGGCTTTGCTGAAAAATCCTGCATAAAGGCATGCAGAATAGCGGTGCGGATCGGGACGGTATGAATTCATGAAGCTCAAAGTGAATTGGCACAGTCATTAGAGAACAAGAACAGATTTGAAGTGAATAAACAATGGAGAACAATATGGAAACATTTGCAGTGATTTACCGCACAGTGACTGAAGAAGGACTGGCGAAAAACATGAAAAGCGGAAGCCTCGATGTTCTGGCTACACCGCAGATGATCGCATGGATGGAAGAAGCGAGCTGTCTGCTCAATTCCTGCGGCGAAGGAATGAGCACCGTCGGCATTCTGATGAATGCGACACACGACGCGCCTTCTCCTCTTGGCGCGCGCATTCGCGTTGTCAGCCGTCTGGTGGAGAAAAAAGGAAAGATTTCCACATTCGAAGTCAGCGCCTGGATGGATGATAAAAAAATCGGTGCCGGTACGCATAAACGCGCCGACATCAATGTCGAAAAATTCATGAGCCGCCTTGGCTAGGCAGAACGCTTCACAACACAGCACGACAGAAAACTTACGAAAAGTAATTCTGAGGGTTGAATAGAGGCCGCGGCAGGCAGTT
>CAOKFJ010000209.1 GCA_948467695.1 uncultured Allobaculum sp.
CAGGTCGGGACGCCGCAAAGCGGTGCGTTTTCAAAATACGCGGCATGCAGAATATATGGATAAGTAAACAGATGATGTTCGAGCCGGGCTTGAACAAACATGTCGTTCACTCAAAACGTTAGATATAAGGAGATTAATAAATGACTTTTACAGATGTTTTTAAATCAAGTTTTCTCGAAAACGTTGCAAGCGTCAGTCTACTCGATATGACCCTCGCGCTTGTCCTGGCATTCGCTATTGGAATGTGGATTTTTCTGGTATACAAAAAGACTTTCCAGGGGGTGATGTATTCTTCGAGTTTTGCGACAACTCTTGTCGCTTTGACGATGATCACAACGCTCGTCATTCTTGCGGTGACTTCCAAGGTGGTTATTTCGCTGGGTATGGTCGGCGCGCTGTCGATCGTTCGATTCCGCACGGCGATCAAGGAACCGCTCGATATCGCTTTTCTGTTCTGGTCGATCGCAGTGGGTATTGTTCTGGCTGCAGGCATGATTCCACTTGCGGTATTTGGAAGCATTGTCATCGGTTTAATTCTGCTCGTCATGGTCAATAAGAAATCTCATTCGAATCCGTACATCGTCGTTCTGAACTGCGCTGATCATGCGGCAGAGGAACACGCGGTGAAATTCCTGAAAAAGAACGTGCAGAAATGTGTCGTAAAAAGCAAAACAGCTGAAAAAGGGAATATAGAGCTGAATATGGAAATTCGAATGAAAGACGACAATACAGATTTTGCAAACCATCTTAGCGACATGGATGGAGTATTCAGCGCAGTGCTTGTCAGCTACAACGGCGACTATATGGGATAGGTGACGTTCATGTCCACGAATAAGCGGATAGACAAAATATGCATGCTCATCGTGGCGGCTGCTGTTCTGATCACCGTTCTTTTCTGCTCCGGAGAACGTTTCGGTCTGGTAAAGGCAAATACGTCTGCTGCGTATGCGACCAGACTGTTTGATCCATCGAAAGTGCATACAATCGATATTCTCATGGATGACTGGGATGAGTTTCTCTCTACATGCAAAAGCGAAGAATATTCTCCATGCACTGTGCTGATCGATAATCAGGCGTATACAAACGTTGGAATTCGCGCAAAAGGAAATACATCGCTCTCTCTGGTCGAATCGTATGGAAGCAGCAGATACAGCTTCAAGATTGAGTTCGATCATTATGACAATTCAAAAACCTATTTCGGACTGGATCAGCTGTGTCTGAACAATATCATTCAGGACAACACGTACATGAAAGATTTTCTTGTCTACCAGATGATGGGAAGTGCCGGTGTTGCCTCGCCTTTATGCAGTTATGCGCAGATCAATGTCAATGGCGAAGAGTGGGGATTGTATCTCGCTATTGAGAGCGTACAGGATTCCTTCCTTTCACGGAATTATGGAAATGAGAATGGAGATTTATACAAGCCCGACAGCATGTCAATGGGTGGTGGCCGAGGAAACGGAAAAGAGTTCGATATGAACAAGATGATGAATCAGGATGAATCATTTGATCAGCAATCACAGTCTGAAGATGAAATGGCGAATGAAACACCTGATCCGAAAAGCGAGTCTGATTCTGATTCACAAGACGCAGCGCAGCCGCAGACCATCACAGGTGCGAGTTCATCCACATCGCTGGAAAAGGACTTTTCAGGCGAAATGCAGGATCGTCCAATGCCTCCTGACATGCCTGAAGGAATGAACCAGCAGATACCTCCGCAAATGCAAGCTGAAGAGAATTGGGCAGATGGAATGAAACCGCAAACGCCTCAAGAAAAGCCTGAGGACGCTCAGATGCCGTCGCAAATGCCAGGACAGACTGACAGGAATACTGAAAATGCGACAGACAATGCAGCGCAGGAGTCTGCAGAAAACAACGCAACTGGAAACGATACATCCAATGAGAGTGATTCCAGGCCTGAGCAGTTCTGGACTCCCCAAAGACTTGATGATATGAAACAGGGAATGCCTGGAGGCATGGGCGGTGAGGGCGCAATGGGCAGTGACGACACGCTTCTCAAATACATCGATGAGAATACCGAGAGCTATTCGAATATTTTCGACAGTGCGAAAACGGATGTTACCGATGCGGATAAAACTCGTCTGATCCAGTCTCTAAAAAAACTATCTGAGGGAACTTCGCTGGATTCTACACTGAATCTGGACAAGGTGATCGCATACTTTGTGGTTCACAATTCTGTCCTCAATTTTGACAGCTACACCGGGTCTATGATCCACAATTATTACCTGTATGAAGATGATGGACAGCTGCAGATGATCCCATGGGATTACAATCTGGCTTTCGGCGGTTTTCAGGATGCAGGCGGAGCGCAGAATCTTGTGAATTATCCGATTGATTCGCCGGTCTCTGGCGGGGATGCATCTGATCGCCCGATGCTCGCATGGATTTTTAATGATGCGCAATATACCGAACTGTATCACCAGTACTTTGCAGAATTTCTTTCTGAATGGTTTGAGAATGGAGAATTCGAACGTTTTATCGATCAGACGGAAGAGATGATCGCGCCATATGTACAAAGCGATCCCACGAAATTCTGTACATATGAAGAATTCAAAACAGCTGTCAGCACACTCAGGGAATTCTGTCTGCTTCGCGCAGAGAGCATCGAAGCGCAGCTGAATGGAACGATCGGATCGACAAGTGAAACACAGGATCCATCCACTTTGATCGAGACAGGCGACATGCAGATCAGCGATATGGGTGAGATGCACATTGGAGGTCAGGAACATGGTGAGGGAGGCGATCGTCAGCCCTTTGGACATCGTCAGAATACAGACAACAGAAATACCGTAAACGAGAGTGCAGCAGATGAATCAGAAGGAGAATCGACTGGTTCAATTGACAGTGCCCCGGAAACTCCATCACCCACAACGCCTGAGCAGGCTGCAGGAAATTCGCTTGATCCAGCTGCTTCGAATTTGTCTGGAAACATGCCATCCATGCCAGGCGAGATGAATAGTGATTCTGGTGCGGATTCTACTCAAAACGGAAATCCTATGCGGGACAGTGACACTCTGTTTAGCGGAGATATGATGACTCCAGATGGCGGAAAACCAGGAGATTTTTCTTCGCAGCAGCATTATGCGGATAAAAACGCCTGGATCATGACAGGTGTCTGCTCTGCAGTTCTTGTCGTGGCGCTTGTGTTTGTCTGTCGGTTTAAGCGACGCAAATAGGTATTTCGCGTCTTTGAAGATGTTTTGAACAATTCTCGATCGTTTAAATATTCAAAGTATTGAATCATGACGGACCATTCTGGTTCGTCATTTTTTTCTATGCAGATACGTGGTGTGCCGGTACAGTCCGATACCCATATAAAAAAACGGCGATACGCAAACGCGAATCGCCGGAAAGACTGTTCTTTGTTATTTGTGAATGACTGTAGAGTCAGACGAATTGTTCTGATTGTTGTTTGGCGAAGCATTTCCTTTAACCTCAGGTGAAACGGATGAAGTAACGTTCTGGCTATTCGAGTTCACCCGCTGGAAAGAATCGCTTCGAGTGCTGTTGACGGGTGGAGCGACATCATCCGCATCGGAAGAAACAACCTGATAGTGATCGGGAAGAAGAATAGGCAGTTTGGTCGCCAGTTCTTCGTACATCAGGTGTTTGCATCGTTCGTGGTTTTCGATCGTTACATACCCGATTGCATCCAGCGTAACGTAGCCTTCATCAATGGCTTTGAATGTAACAGCGATCGGCTGGTCTTTTAATAGCAGAGGGTTATGACGAAGTATTTCTTCTGCCTGTTTTTTTATTGCAGGGAAATCGCTTCCTGCAGGTAAAGAGAATGGAATTTTTATGCGCAGAAACGGGTATCGGGAGTAGTTGGTCAGCACGTCGGAAACGATCGTGGAGTTTGGTACGATAACTTCCTTGCCATTGTCGGTACGTATGGTGATAAACATCAGTTCGATGGTAGTGACATACCCTCGGTGCGATTCGATTTTGATATAGTCGCCGATCTTGAAGGGCTTGGTGACAAGGATTTGTATTCCTCCGGCCACATTGGCCATATCGCCTTTTAATGCAAGAGTAAGACCAAGACCTAACGCGGAAAC
>CAOKFJ010000210.1 GCA_948467695.1 uncultured Allobaculum sp.
ATCCGACTGACAGCCTGTGGCTGGGCAATCGTGCCGAGCGCATCGTTCTCTCGCGGAATTGGTGAAGCATATCCCTTATATCCCACGATCGTTGTAGTGGAACCATCCGGATTCCAACCAGTGGAGATAATCGTATGTGGTTCAACCTTCATTCCCAGAATTGTACCGGAATGGCTGTTTTCCTCCTGTGGCTGCCATACACCAACCACTCTTTGTCCGGAGTGACTAATATTTGCATTATCAGATACAGAGCCATGTTCGGTTGAAGAGAGTGTTCCGCTTGTCGAATTTCCAGAACTATGAATCTCATTCTCTCCCAGTTTCTGAAAAGATTTAATCTCAATAGTGGCAGTTTCTAAATATCCTTCCGCAGTTGAACTTGTTGGATTCTGTACTTTTTCTCCATTTACAAAAAGCTGATAGAAATGCATTACATCCTCCAGTGGCACACCTTTAATAATAGAGATCATGATTGTCATCAAGATTGCTTTGTAGACAATCTGAACAATTTCCGGGGAAATTGCAGGTTCTGATGGAGTAGATGGAACCAGGGTTGTAGAACCTCCCACTGCAAAATGAAGAGCTGCGTTCAGAAAAATCCAGGATTGCCAGTCAGGGAAGAATGAAGGCGGAATGGGTGACACACTTGATTCAGCCAGCTCAAACCCTCTATTTCCCGAAAATTCTTCAAGTTGAATAGGCGTATGAATATGAACGTTTTGACCAATATTAGTTCCGAGAGTTGTATTTCCCGATAGTGCGCCCGTCCAGAAATGAAGACTCTGATTCAGAAATATCCATCCGGCACTGTAAATCTGAAACGGACTCAATGGGATCTGATTAGGCTCCACAGTCACTTTTGTGGATAATTTATCTTTCATGGTCAGTTCAGGATCTCGCATACGCATTGAAGATGCATTGCCCACCGAACTTCCGGGAGTCCATGCTCGTTTTCCAAGTAGATCCTCCTTGTTGGTAAGACCTTTAATCATCGATCCATCCGACATGTCCGTCAGATCGAAAGAGACTGCCCCAATCAGCAGGGCTTGTGCAGTCATGGTGCAACAGTCACGAAGTGTATCAACAATCTGATTTGAAAGAGTCACACAGCGATTGAGCGCATTGGCGACATTTCCACTTGATGCGGTTATCGGTTTTGCGGGCGAAAACGGCATACTGGCAATTTTATACAATTTGTCAGCAGTTTCAGACATCCTCTGAGGAATAACTTTAATTTGTGGCATGTTCTATCCTTCCGCTTAATAAATAAACTCATCCGCAGCATCAATTGCCGCGATATACGATCGTGCGATCGAAGGAAGCTGTTTTTCAATACTTGCAAGCATCGCTTGAAGCAAAGCTACACGGACAAACTGCTGCATAAGTGCCGTACGAAGAGCTACATCTTCTACACCATTCGCAATCAGCCCGATGATCTGCTCGTTATACAATTTAGCCATTTTCGCTCCAGCCATGATCTGCTTTGCGACCTCCAAAGCTGTTTCTCGAATTTCTTCATCATTGATTTTTAATTCAGCCATTTTTGGTCACCTCTATCCTTCGCTTTTTGCTTTCTCGCGTGCTTCTTTTTCAGCCTCAGCCGCCTTTGCGTTTCTTGCGGAACGAATATCACGGTCAAGCGAAGCATTTGCTGCCTGGAGGCTTGCAATCTTTCTTTCAAGCTCTTCGATTGCACGCTTTGTTTCTTCAAGCAGACGGCTAATATCCTGCTCCCCCTGAACAATCGCATTTGTTGCACTCTTGAGCGCGGCACCGGTCGCTTGATCAATCATTCTTCGCAGCATCTGCGTAGCGCACTTCAATCCAGCAGCAATTCCCAGACTTCCTTCGTTTCTGTTCAATCTGTTCTTTCTCCGGCTTGCGTATCCTTCAAAAGTTTCGCAATGTGAATTGTATTTGGATCGCAGTTGGATAGTTGCATCGTAAAGCTCAATCTTCTTATCCAGTTCTGCTTGCGCTGCTTCAATTTCGAGATTGTTCGATGCTCTTTTGGCATTCATCGCAACAATCTTGACATCATAATCACTACTGCTCACAAAAATTCCTCTCTTCCAAATTTTCTCTCCAAAATTCTTCCTTCAGCGGTATGAACCGCACTGAAGGAAGATCTTTATTAACCAATAACTTTTCCGACATCAATTGGTGTTTTGACTTTAGCAAGGAATGCTTCACGCACAAAGTATCCATCACCGATTTCAATTGGTTTGGAGTAAGCGCGCACATATTTGAGCGGGAGATCCATCAGTTTCAACATGTTCAGATCATCGAAGAACATGTACTGCGGATGGTCGCGGACCACTTTGAGCACTTCGGGCGAAGAGTAGCCAATGGTCTGGTTTTCAACAGAAATCAGGATAGCAACTTTCATCTTCTTGTAGCGATCAACGAGATTTTTAAATTTATCCATCGCTGTGCGGTTTGCGCTCAGTGTGGAGATGATGTCAGAGTTATTGAAGATGATGATCTGGATCGGTTTGTCATCCAGATAGTCTTCGACACCCGAAGAAATATTTGCATAGCGTTCCGCCATTTCCGCTTCGACTTTTTCCACGATCTCGATGCTCTTATCAGGAAGCATGGAATACTCTTTGACAACGGGCGAAGTGCGCAAACTTTCGAGTTTCTTGTTGAAGCTGTCACAGATATACACTTCGATGTTATCCGGGTTCTGGTTGGCAAGCATGTGAATCTGCGATTTGATGAAGTTCGCTTTACCGGACTGCTCTCGTCCTGATATTGCCAGAAGGCCTAGCGTGGTGTAGTCGAGAACGAGAGGTTCAACGGTGGCATAGTCCAGACCGGCGATAGTTGTGCCTGGAAGGGACATATAGAATCCAAGCTCGTCTTCAAGATACTGACGGGTAAGTGTTGTCGGAATAAGCGGAATGCGTTTTGCGCTCATGCCAGCGTACTTGGTATTCATTTCGCTTACGAACGAGCGGATGGAATTGGCACGATCAATTTCTTTTTCACCTTCAAAGGAAAGATAAGTCTGGGCATCGAGATGCTCTTTGTTCACTTCCACAAGCGCGCGTCCGGGAATATTTTCCACGGTTTCGCGACAGTGTTCAAACAAGTCGCCATACGTAGACGAGTCGTTGGAGAACAGCGCGATGCGGTGCGCGAAGTTGGACAGATATTTGTAGCCGATGCCGCTCGTTCCGCCGTTAGCAACAACGATGCAGACACCGGAAGAAAGGCCTTCACGGCACAGTCCGATGAGATCGTCCTGATCCATGAGATACAATTCGCGCAGAGCGGTCAGGTTGTCGATCATGACCACGATCAATGGAAGGTCCGTCATGCCGGCTTCGCGATACGCGGTAAAGGAGCTTACACCACAGGCAATCATTTTTTCTTTGCGTTCTTCAATCGTGCTGTAAAGAAGTTTGAAGAGGTTTTTGAGTTTTTCGTCTTCTGAATTGGTAACAACACCACCAACGTGAGCGAGTTTGTCAAAGTTTTTCAGGAAACGCGAAGCAAAGTCAATGATATAGATATTGACCTCTTCCGGTGTATACTTCTCTGCCAATCCGCGGATGATGGTCTGAAGCAGATTGGTTTTTCCCGCATTGGAAGATCCGGTGATGAAAAGATTTCCTCTGGAAAGATCGACTTCATAAACGTCCTGAAGCTGGTTGTCCGGATCATCGAAAATACCGAGTTCAACCGTGATGGCTTCTTTCAGTTCAGCAAGCGGATCAACTTCGTAATTGATGATGCGTTCAAGCGCGGGAAGGCAGATATCGTCAAGCTGGCGTTTCTGCATCGCCGCAAAGCCATCATGCACGTAGTCGACGATCGCTTCGAGCTGTGTTTTCGAGCGGAAATTACCGGCTGTTTTTTTCTTTTTGAAAATCGGGATGCGTTTTCCCGCACTACCAACCTGGAAGATTGTAAATTCTTTTTCGTTTCCACTTTCAAGTTTTTCCGATGCGCCTGAATATGCGGACTGTAACAACTCAAAGCGTTCGTTGTTTCCAACCTGAAGATAGGCACGACCAGGTTCTTTGATCTCTGCAGCGAGCGGAGATTTCAGAACTTCGTTGGAATCA
>CAOKFJ010000211.1 GCA_948467695.1 uncultured Allobaculum sp.
TCTTCAAGATACAGCTTGGCTTCGTAAATTGTGCCGGGTTCTTTTTCCCAGTCGTATGTGCGAGCGATATCTGTCGAATCCTCGTTGGATTCGTTTGTTGTTACTGTTGTATCCGTCTCGAATTCTGTTTCATACGGAGACGTTTCTTCAAATTCCTGTGCAAAGACAGCGGATGTTACCGCAGGTGTCACGCAGGCTGCAGACAGGACCAGGCAGAGCATGGATTTCCAGTTCTTGTTCATGTCTTCTTTCCTTTCTTCATGTGTATGACTCATATTTTAAAGTGCACGACTAAATTGTAAACCATTTTAGAGGCGGGAAAAAAGTGAAAAAAAAGGAAATAATGTGCCGGATGCAAGAAAGTCACGCATATTTATTGCGCTATTTCGCTTGTTTTTCTATCCAAACAGGATACCGGACAATCGCCATTTGTGCTGTCCATACACTCGCTTCCTTACAGAAGCGTATTAAACGGACGTCTTTACCGCCCTCTTTATTTCTTTGCGTATGCGTCATATCTGCAAAACAGCGCTCCAGGTTTTGAGGTATTCCTGCTTGCATAACGCACGATTTAAAGCGAATCTCGCCCTCAAGACGTCATATTTTTATATGCTCGTTGTCATCCGTTTGACGCAATGGGATAATCTAGCCATCTTGGCGGATAGCCTGAACATCGTATTTTGACTGTACCTTTCGCTGTTTTCAGGCATTGGGCGTATTGTCAGCGCATTCGAAACGAAAGCGGCTCAAGGAACCGTTTATGTCATCCGTCTGCCCTGCCTGCCGCGCCAGCTTGCTTCTGTGAGCATTCTTTTGCTGTCCATGAATTGCACATTCACCATTCCCATCAGCCAAGCAGCAGTACCGGCAGGATAGAAAGGCATACTTCACTTTTATGAACTCCTCGAATAAAGCTCCTCAGCATGTAAACAAAGAAGCGTACCGCGAACTGCGAAGAAAAGCGCGAAGACGCCGCCGCATCATACGCGCTTCTCTTCTGACGGTGACATCGCTTATCGTCATTGCTCTGATCGGCACACTCGTCTGGGGCGGACTTTCCATTCTTTTCCCGCAAAATGCCAGCGCCGGAGGCGATGCAAATGGTGGTAAGAAACCAGCACAGGTCGCCAAAGTCGAAAAGCCGCACAAAGGACTGAATGGCGAAAAGCAGTCCTCGTTCACCTTCACCGGCGTAGGCGACAATCTGCTTCATGACACCATCTTCGTCTACTTTGAGCAGGACAACGGTCATCGCGATTTTCGCGAACTGTACGCCAATACAAAACCCTACTTTCAGGACACCGATCTCGCTTACGTAAACTTTGAAACAGTCTGCGCCGGCGATGAATTCGGACTGTCGGGCTACCCGAGCTTCAATGGGCCGCTTGAAATGATGGACGCGCTCGCCGATTCCGGGTTTAACTGGTTCTCCGTTTCCAGCAACCATTCACTTGATGCCGGCATGGCTGGTCTGCAGAAGGAAATCAGCTATGCGCACGAACGTTTTCCGCACATCTCCACAACCGGCGCATTTGTCAGCGAAGAAGAAGCCAGCACACCAGTCGTTCGCGAAATCAACGGCATCCGCGTAGGGCTTGCCGGTTTCACCTATGGTCTCAATGGCTATCAGAAACCTGAAGGCGCCGACTGGCTGGTTGACGTGTATAAAGCCGGCGAAGAAACCATCGATTACGATCTGATGGAAAGAAAACTTGCCGAACTCGATGCCGTAAGCGATGTACAGATCGTCTCCATGCACTGGGGCGTCGAGTATACCAATGATCCGACAGACGAACAGCGCGAAGTCGCCCGTTTTCTGAACGAACAGGGTGTGGAAGCCATTATCGGCGCGCATCCGCATGTTATTCAGCCGGTGGAATTCATCGAAACACCTGAGCAGACGACGCTTGTTTATTACTCGCTAGGCAACTTTATTTCCGCGCAGGATACTCAGGAGACCATGGCGCGCTTTAAAATGAACTACGACTTCAACACCCTGAAAGCTTCCTTTGAAAACGTTCAGTTTATCCCGACTGTCACATGGATCAGTCCCGATCTGCGCCAGTATCGTACGCTGACAATCCGCGAATACAACGACGACTGGGCGGCAGGTCATTTCATCACAGCGATGGGAATGGATTTGACCAAAGCCTGGGTACAGGACTACACACGCATGGTGTGCGGATCGCCTGAGAATATCGAAATCGTAGTGGAATAGACCTTTTTTCTCCGGCGATTCAAACTGCCGAAAAAACCAAATTGCCTGCGCAATTTAAACGCTAAAACCAGCAGGGCTCGAACCGTATTATGGTTCGAGCCCTGCTTTATTTAGATCCCCCGGAATCAGGAATTCGTGTTGTTTTTTTCTGCTCAAGATTTGACCTATCGCATATTCTGTGAAGAAAACCGCGCGGGAAGTCCAGGTTTGTCCGGCCCGGAATGCGTTCCATTGATCTGAATAACCAGATCATCAGAAATCTTCAAGCCATTCTGGATGAGCGTATTCAGATTATTCATTCCCTCATTGGACCAGCCGGTCTGCATCAGCGCACCAATATACTCATCAATTTTTGTCATATTGCTTTGCGCCATCTGGATATATTCATCCAGCTGAGCGAGATATCTTGACCAGACGTCCTGCGTCCATCCATACACATTCGCATTCCGCAAGCTGATGATCTGACGGCACTGTTGAAGATAGCCGATGTTTTCCACCATCTGTTCCATCATCCATTTCTGCTGAGGATTCAGGTTGCTCCATAAGGGATGAGCGCCGGCGGTATTCATCTGCATTGCCGATGATGCGCTTCCGTTGGGCGCTGCAGATGCACCATACGCTGCCTGTGCTGATGGTTTTGGATGTTTGAACAGAGAAACAATCATGATAATCATGCATACCAGCGCTACCACAGCCGCTGCCCACAGAATCACCTCGATAAACTCCATTCCATCTTCCGGTTCTACGCCAACCATCGCCGCGCAAAGAAGAAACCAGAATCCGATAATATAGAAGACTTTCGCTCGCGTGCTCAGTTCCGACGCACTATGAAACTGAATTTTTTCCGATATTGATGATTGTTTCGAACGCATATGCAGACCTCTCTTCCCCGCTTCCAAGATCCATTCGATTTAAATACAATCAGAAGATTATATTCATTCATTTGAATGTTGATTCTCAAAACAAACTGTAATCAATTATTACTCTTGATATAATTTTATCTAACAAACCCTCATTTACCAAAGAATACAGATTGCTTTTTATCGAAAGGAGCATTTATGACCAATCCCAATCCTTCAAAGAACAAAAGTTTCTTTGAACGTTTTAAACCAGGACTTTTTGCGTTAATTTGCCTGGTCATCATTCTTCCTGCGAGTCTCATCAGCATCGTAAGTGGAAACACAATCTATACAGGCGGCTCATCTGCAGATTCCACCAATGCTTCGCGTATTGCGGAGAGTGATATTCGCTGGGATATCGACCCCGTCATTCATAACGGACAGATCGATGCGGATTCGATCAGCAAAGATCAAGATCTGAATCTGGTTAATGTCAATGACTACTGCACCTTTGAATTCATACGTCCTTTCATGGATGGCAATACGCTTTACACTCCGCTTAAAGTCACCAAAAATACGCTGTGCGATTCAATTACCGATTATGTGACTGTATCCGTACTCGATGCTCAGACAGATGAATTTCTCGATTCATGTCGTATGCACTTCAACTTCTCAATCGGATATGACACCGTATGGATTACTCCTGCCTTTTTTGATATCGAGCCAAAAATCGCGAATATGGATACTGTCAAGTTCAGCATCAGCGCAGATCCGGCGCTTCTATTTCCCGCAAGCAAATACAGTTTCCTCTCCGAAAAAAAAGATCCTTCGGATCAGGACCTGTATGCGGGCTATCTTGAAGTGAACGAACCCTATACAAAGGAAATCACAATACTCGACACAGGTGATGGCACTCCGGAACATCCCCTGCAGTTCTCAATCGACATGCCGAATACCCCTGAACCGAATACAACGATCAATGGCTGTGTCAATGTCATCTACTCCAAGA
>CAOKFJ010000212.1 GCA_948467695.1 uncultured Allobaculum sp.
TTTCGGAAGGTATCATTGATAAAGTGCTTGCCGAAGGCGCCGCAAAAGCCAGCCGCATCGCCAACAAAAAGATTTCCAAAGTCTATCGCAAAGTGGGCTTCTCCATCTAAGTGTGCCGATGCCGCACGCATAAGACAGTCCTCAACAGATAAAACCGCGCCGGTGCGCTTTGCTTACGCACGTAAGAAAAGACGTCCTGGCGCGGTTTTGTCTGCAGACTCGAGAGAGGGAATTGTACGAAAAGCATGTGCAATACAGAAAGCCTGAATGCACCCGCGTGATGAAACTTGTTTTTTTCGATGAAAACAGTACACTAATGGATAAATGCGAGGAACAGAAGGAGTACCTGTCAGGCCGAAGCGCAGAGAGTTTTCGTTTGGTGAAAGAAAACGGAGGTTTGCAGGGAAGGTAGTCTGGGAGCAGCGGCTTTGAACTCGAGTAGAAGCCGACGCGGATGCTGCGTTAGGCAAAGAGGTTTTCAGATCACGAAAACAATGAAGGTGGCACCGCGGGGAAACTCGTCCTGAATGGATGAGTCCCCGCGGTTTTTGTTTTTTTACGCATCTTTGTCGTCTGCGCGCTTTTTGACCTCTTCTGTCACGGTGTCCATATCCAGTCATTCATATATCCTGGCTTTAAAGAAAATCTGCATCAGGAAAGGAGAAACCATGCAAGAATTATCCAAAAAATACGACCACCATCTGGTGGAGAATCCTGAAACATACAACCACTGGATTTCCGAAGGCTTTTTTACAGCCGGAGATCAGTCCAAAATCCCGTACACGATTGTTATTCCGCCCCCAAACGTAACCGGAAAACTTCATCTTGGTCACGCCTGGGACAACACGCTGCAGGATACTGCCGCACGCTACAAACGTCTTAAAGGTTTTGACGTTCTGTATCTGCCTGGCATGGACCATGCCGGCATCGCCACACAGGCAAAAATCGACGCGCGTCTGCAGTCGGAAGGCATCAGCCGCTATGACCTCGGCCGCGAAGGCTTTTTAGAGCGCGCATGGGAGTGGAAAGAAGAGTACGCCGCTTTCATTCGCGAACAGTGGGCTAAACTCGGTCTTTCTCTGGACTACACACGCGAACGTTTCACCCTTGATGAAGGTCTCAACCGCGCCGTAAACAAAGTCTTTGTAAAACTGTACAACGAAGGACTCATCTATCAGGGCGAGCGCATCATCAACTGGGACCCCCAGGCACGCACCGCGCTGTCCAATATCGAAGTTATCCATAAAGAAATTCCCGGCAAAATGTACTACTTCAAGTACATCGTCGAAGAAACCGGCAAAGAACTGGTCATCGCGACCACACGTCCGGAAACCATGTTTGCCGACCAGGCGATCTTTGTTCATCCCGATGACGAACGCTATAAAGACATCGTTGGCGCGCACGCCATCAACCCTGCCAACGGCGATTCGCTGCCGATCATGGCCGATGACTACATTGACATGGATTTCGGTACTGCCGTTATGAAATGCACCCCCGCGCATGACCCCAACGACTTTGCGCTCGCGAAAAAATACGGACTGAAAATGCCCGTCTGCATGAACCCCGACGGCACCATGAACGAAATGGCGCACAAATACGAGGGCATGGACCGTTTCGAATGCCGCGAAGCGCTGCTTGCGGATTTTGAAGCGGCAGGTGTTGTCGATCATATCGAAGATCATCCGCATCAGGTCGGTCATTCCGAACGCACAGGCGTTATCGCGGAACCTTACCTGTCCAAACAGTGGTTTGTACGCATGAAGCCGCTGGCTGACGCGGTACTTGAAGCGCAGAAAACCGATGAAAAAATCGATTTTATCCCGCCGCGTTTTGATCACACCTTCACACAGTGGCTCGAAAACATCGAAGACTGGTGCATTTCCCGTCAGCTCTGGTGGGGACACCGCATCCCTGCATGGTTCCATAAGGAAACCGGCGAAATCTATGTCGGCGAAGAAGCGCCTGCCGATATCGAAAACTGGACACAGGACGAAGACGTTCTCGATACATGGTTCTCTTCCGCTCTGTGGCCCTTCTCCACACTGGGCTGGCCCGATATCACCGAAGATTTCAAACGCTACTATCCGACCGATCTGCTCGTAACCGGCTATGACATCATCTTCTTCTGGGTTGCCCGCATGGCTTTCCAGGGACGTCATATGACCGACAACCGTCCGTTCAAAGACGTTCTCATTCATGGTCTGATCCGCGATGCGCAGGGACGCAAAATGTCCAAATCTCTGGGCAATGGTGTCGATCCGATCGATGTCATCAACGACAAAGGCGCTGACGCGCTGCGCTTCTTCCTGTCCACAAACTCCGCTCCCGGTCTGGACACACGTTTCGACGAAACCAAGCTCGACAACGCCTGGAACTTCATCAACAAGATCTGGAACGCTTCCCGCTATGTACAGATGCAGATGAACGGCGAGGCTGCCGGCGATCCCGACTTCACGAAACTGAGCGAAGCGGATCAGTGGATTCTGACCCGTCTGAGCCAGACAATCGACAGCGTAAGCCGCAACCTCGATCACTATGAAATGGGTCTTGCCGGAAACGAACTGTACCGCTTTGTCTGGAACGACTTCTGCTCCTGGTATATTGAGCTGACTAAAGCGGCTCTTGCTTCCGATGACGAGTCTGTACGCAAGAACACCGTTGCGATTCTTGTGTATGTTCTGCGCGCCATTCTGATTCTGCTTTCGCCGATGATGCCGTTTGTGACCGAGCATATCTACCAGACACTTGAACTGGGCAAAGAAAGCATCAACCTTGAGACATGGCCTGAAGTGCCGGCATTCGAAACCAACGAAAAAGCCGTTGAAGACATGGATCTGATTCTTGCGGCGATCGAAGCTGTACGCGAAATCAAAACACAGTACGGCATCAAACCGCGTGATGTCATCGCGATTTCGCTTGAAACAACCGAAGGCGCTCCTGTCGAACTGACACGTCAGGGTCTTGAACTGCTCGAAGGTATGGCGAAAGTCGAGCTCAAAGCGCTTGAAAACGATGACGACGCTCTGGTTCGCGAATGCGCCGGACGTCTGCTCAAAACATCGATGGCTGATCTGATCGACCTCGATGCCGAAATCGCCAAGTACGAAAAAGAAATCGGCCGTCTTGAAAAAGAAGTTGCCCGCGGCGAAAAGATGCTCTCCAACCCCGGCTTCGTCAACAAGGCTCCTGCCGCCAAGATCGAACAGGAAACCGCCAAGCTCGAAAAGAACCGCGCATCTCTTGCGCAGGCGATTAAAACTCTTGCCGATCTCAACGAAAAGAAAAACGCGTAATCACGCAAAGCCGCATGAAACGCAGCTTTGAAGTGTGAACGCCGCATCACGCAATACAAAGCGCCTGTCGTCATTTGATGGCAGGCGCTTTTTCAGCGCAATTTCGCTTATTCCATGAATTTCATACTTCGCTTCGAAGACATTGCGCAGTTCAAAAGGGAGAAAGTGTTCGTTCAAGGCAAAGGGACGCATCATGAGCAGATGGTATACTGATGGCATGAAGACAATAACTCTTGATGCCAGCCAGATTGATCCCGAACTTTCCGTTGTGGATTTCTTTCGGATCTACTACCAGATGGAAGAGACGACAATGCCTCAGATTCGCCGTGCAGTGTATATGAGTCAGGAAGTAACGGTGACTGAAGTGTTCAACTGGACCAATGACAATGTGCACTGGAAAGACATTTTCCTGACACTGGAATCTCTTCAGCAGCACTGCGCCAATTTTTATGTCATATGGGGACCGGAAACGGAAGACGCCAGACTTTTTGAAATCGAAAAAGAAACCGCTCCTGTGCCGCCTGTACGCATCGGCGATCGGATCGAGCCGCGCACATAAGCGCTTTTCCATTCTTCTTTTTAATATTCTTCATTATTTTGATCATGAACGCGCAAGCTTTCGCTGGAAAGTTCTGCGCGTTTTTTCTCTGCCGGAAACAGAAAACGGCATGAAAGCAGGCAGGCGCACATCCTGCTCAAGTCATGCCGTTTTATGTGCCTGCTTTAAAAAAACTGAACGCA
>CAOKFJ010000213.1 GCA_948467695.1 uncultured Allobaculum sp.
TCACTCGCCTCGCGCGTCAGACGCGATTTTGCCAACTTCGCAAACGATGGACTCGATCATGCCTGTCTGCTTCAGGATGCTGTGCTTGAAAGCTTACAGAGCGAGGGAAAAACAGCTTCAAAAGCCGATCTTGCGCTCAATGGTATACGATAGATCACGTTGTATGCATACGCGCCTGTTTCCGTATTAATGATCAGAAACGAACTCACTGCGCATGCATCTGTACATTAAGCGGACCGCTGATTCTCACGGTCTGGAAAGGAATATTATGCAAAAGAAAATTGCGCTGATTAACGATCTCTCCGGCTTTGGCCGCTGTTCACTGACTGTATGGCTTCCTCTGCTTTCCGCTCTTAAAGCGGAATGCCTGCTTATGCCGACATCCATTCTGTCCAACCACACTGCGTATCCCGAATTTCATTTGAAGGATTTAAGCGATGAACTCGAACCATGGATCGACACATGGAGCCGCCTTGGCGTTCAGTTCGACTGTGTAATGACCGGTTACATCGCCTCACCTGCGCAGGCAGAGAGGATTCTCGAATTTTTCGACACATTCGATGATGAACATCCGCTGATCATCACCGATCCCGCCATGGCTGACCACGGTTCGCTGTATCCCGGACTGGGTATCGCCACGGTCGAGGGCATGAAAGAAATCGTAAAGCATGCGGATCTGATTACGCCCAATCTTACCGAAGCGTGTCTGCTTACAGAAAATTCGTATCGTGAAGATTTCTCGCGCAAAGAAATCGAGGCAATTGCCCATCAGCTTGAAGAACTTGGCCCGCATTCAATCGTCATTACGGGTATTCCCTCCAAAGACGGAGAAACGCTCTGCGACTACTGTTATGACGCAAACGAAGGGGCTGAGTGGCTTGAATCGCCCCGTTACAGTCAGTTCAGACATGGTACAGGCGATGTTTTTTCCGGCGTGCTCGCTGGTCTAGTCATGCGCGGCAGAACGCTCGCGCAGGCGACCAGAACGGCAGGGGATTTTGTTCGCGCCTGTCTTGAAAAGGCAGATGAAGAACAGACTCCACAGTTTGAGGGCGTGCCATTTGAACTGCTGATGAATACGCTGACTTCGATGGAAGACTGAAGCGGCTGTATATAGAGCAGATTCTTACAGAAATATCGCTGTACGCAAAAGGATGCCGGTCGACAACTCAATCGATCGGCATCCTTTTTTGTCTATTTGTATTGTCCATTCGTGTTTTTGAAAGTCACAAACGTCCTTGCGCGGCGAACGCAGTTTACTGCCTGTATTTTGCGAAATCCCGATCGCTTCCGTGCGTTTAGGCATGCGCCATTTTGCGGTACTGGCGCGGGGGCATGCCTTTATACAGGCGGAATGTTTTCGAGAAGTAGCTCATATCCTGAAAGCCGCACGCAATGGCGATATCGGAAATATTGGCTGATGTCCGGACAAGCAGATCCGCGGCTTTCTGAATGCGCAGCTGCCTGACATACTGCATCGGCGAGCAGGACAGCATGCGTCGAAAGCAGCGCAGGCATTCGTTTTCGCTCACATTCGCGCTTCTTGCGATATCTTCAAGCGTAATTTCCTCACAGAAGTGATCCTGTATAAAACAGAGCATGCGTTTGATGCGCTCCGAATGGCGTGTATCGGCTGAATATGACTGTTCATGTGCTGCTTTTGTATGCTCGCTGAGCAGAAGAATCAGACGGGAGAGATGTTCGCGAACAGAGAATTCAAACCCGCTTTTCTCAAGTGCGCAGGCCTGCCAGCACTTCTCAATTTCGTCTATGGCGCGTTTTTGCCAGTCCGACTCGGGCTGAAAGCGGATAAATGCCCGTGATGAGTCGTCCAGAAGCGGTGCAAGGTATTTCTGCCAGAAAATGGTGTCCATATTTCCTCCGATCAGACGGGGGTGAAAAACAACGGAATGAAGCCGGCAGGGGATACCCTTGTTTTCTTTGCCCGAGAAACCGTGGAGCACTCCGCCATTGATGAAAACCGCCTCTCCGCTTTTCATCACAAACTCTGTTCCGTCGATGAATACGCGCGTCTGACCGGCTTCGATGATCACGGCTTCAAGTTCGTCATGCCAGTGCCAGTCGACATCGATTTCGCTCAAATTATCGTGATAGCATGCGACAGGAAACAGCGTGTTTCCGTGCTCAACAAGTTCTCTTCTGCGCTGGTCTGTACTCATCGGCGCGCATTCGCTTAAAGCCATAAACCCCTCCTGGTGGAATTGTCATAGATATTCGGCGATATTCTCATAATTTCACTTGGTAATTGGTGATAATATCCTATCCGAGAAAAGGAGATTATCAAAATGATTCATCTGCTTCTTGCGGTTATCAATCTTTCATTTATCAGCCTCGGCCTTCCTGACGCCCTGTTAGGGTCCGCCTGGCCTGCGATGTATCCGCAGTTTTCCGTTCCCGTATCGTACGCCGGAATCATTTCCATGATTATCGCGGTGGGAACGATCATTTCAAGTCTGCAAAGCGACCGTCTGACCCGCCTGTTAGGCGCGGGCAAGGTTACCGCCATAAGCGTAGCCATGACGGCAGCCGCGCTTTTCGGTTTCTCGATCAGCAGCGAATTCTGGATGCTTTGCCTTTGGGCGATTCCATACGGTCTGGGGGCGGGAAGTGTTGACGCCGCGCTCAACAACTATGTCGCCCTGCATTACACGTCCCGCCACATGAGCTGGCTGCACTGCATGTGGGGCATCGGCGCTTCTGTCGGACCATATATTATGGGATTTGCGCTGACAAGCGGCGCAGGCTGGCCGATGGGCTATCGCTGGATCTCGTATCTGCAGATTGCGCTCACTGCCATACTCTTTTTCAGCCTGCCGCTATGGCGAAAGCAGAAATCCGCTGATCAGGCATCAGAGTTGTCTGAAGACCATGTTTTATCGCTGAAAGAAATATTCGCCATTCCCGGAGCGAAAGCAGTGATGACAGCGTTTTTCTGCTATTGCGCCCTCGAGCAGACTGCAGGTCTTTGGGCAAGCAGCTATCTTGTCCTGTTCAAAGGCATCTCGCCTGAAACCGCGGCGGGATTTGCGAGTCTGTTCTATGTGGGAATCACTGTCGGACGCGCGCTCAACGGCTTTCTAACGATGAAAAACAGCGATGCAAAGCTTATTACTCTGGGAGAATGCATCATCGCCGTCGGTCTGATCGCGCTCGTGATGCCGCTGCCGGAAATGTTCTCTCTAGTCGGACTGATTCTGATCGGACTTGGATGCGCGCCGATATATCCCTGCACCATTCATTCCACGCCCGCTACATTCGGTGCCCAGCGCTCCCAGGCAATTATCGGCGTAGAAATGGCAAGCGCCTATGTCGGAACGCTTGTGATGCCGCCTCTGTTCGGTCTGATCGCAAATCATCTCTCGCCCGGTCTGTTTCCTCTGTATCTGATGGTGATTACGGCGGTTATGGCGATTATGTATCATCGCCTTCATAAGACTGCATCCGTGCTGTAAACAGGAAGACGCAGTGATCCGCGTACGTTCGAATACATACTTATCCAGGCATGCAATGCTGTAGTCAAGCTATATATGACGATGTTTTATATATGCGAAATTGCAGCATTGTCCTTATTATGAACAGGAGATCTGCTCAACCAAAGACAGCGAGGAACGCCATTAGAAATCTGGTCTCTATGAGCAGTACACGAATATCAAGGTTCGCAACTTCTATGGAGACCTTTTTTGTGTTCACGAATCGCACATCCTATCGGCTACAGGAAGAAGTTGAATTTCTTCATATGTCACAGTAACCGTAAATATGTCGACGAATATCCGTACACACTTGCTTCCAAAGCTGGTATCGGTTGTGGGAAATTATGCGATGGCATTTTATTTCTTCCCGTGCCAGGAAAGAGTTTGAAGCACTGGTCGCGGCTCGACCTTCACTGTCGAATCTCATCACAGCTATCAAAGGTATTTCTATCA
>CAOKFJ010000214.1 GCA_948467695.1 uncultured Allobaculum sp.
TAGCAAATACGATTTGTGAAATTCGTGTGATTCCTAACTAATCTAAATGTTATACACGGCTGCTTTCTCTAACTTGCTGCTTCCCTGTTCGCACTAAAAAGACGCCTGCAATAAACAGACGCCTGGAGAATGCATTATGTTTTGAAGATACGATCAGTCGATTGGTTTCTGGTAGAAGTTGCCGTAGAACGAAAC
The DNA here is from genome assembly GCA_948467695.1 of uncultured Allobaculum sp. Lineage (GTDB taxonomy): Bacteria > Bacillota_I > Bacilli_A > Erysipelotrichales > Erysipelotrichaceae > Allobaculum. The sequence goes on from CAOKFJ010000214.1 coordinate 196, forward strand.
GCTTTGATAAACGTTGATCAGACAGTGCGGATCGGCTTTGACCACCGCTCTGGTAATCTCTGGCAGTTCAAAGGAAGAAACAACCGCTTTGCATATGTAGTAGGTCGCGCCTTTATACGCGCCTTTGCATTCGATGATCGACATGCCGTGACGCACGGTGTGCATGAACGCCTCAACGACCGGTTTGGGATCCTGACAGGTGATCTCCATCGTAAGTCGCTGATAGCGTTTGTACATCTTGTTGATGACAGTTGTCGAGAGAAACTGGAAGATGATCGAATACGCGCAATAGATCCAGCCAAAACCGAAACCATAGGCGATGTACATCGCGCAGTTGAAGTAGAAGACGATATTGAAAATCGAACGGTGAATTTTGTTGGAAACATACTGAGCGATAAAGTCGGTACCGCCTGTCGAACCGCCAGACGAAAGCGCAAGCGCGATCGAGCATCCCCACAAAATGCCGCCGAAAAGAAGGTTGACGGTGATGTCATAGAACAGCGGCTGGAAATTGAGGATCTCCAGGAATACGGAAACCAGAACGAACTGGATCACCGAAAGGAACACAAATCGCTTGGATATCGCGCGCATGCAGAACAGGGCGACCGGCAGGTTGAGCAGAATGATCAGCAGCGAAGTCGGCACATCGACGCCGGCAAGATTGCCCAGACGGTTGATAAACAGCGCGATACCGGTAAATCCGCCGGAAATCAGGTTGCACGGATTCATAAACACCTGCATGACAAATGTCTGCAGCAGCGCGGAAAGCACAATTTTAATAATCGAGACTACAAGCATGAACGGCTTGTTATGTCCCAGGTTTTCTTCAAATTCTTCGATCAGATGATGCATAAAACCTCCGCGGCATGGCATACCGCCTAAACCGAGAATGACTCAAGGCATTTCAGTATAGCGCCAATTCAAAAGAATGAGCACCTCATCCCGTCTTTTTCATTATGCCGGCAGGAATCCATTCATAGACGAATGGTTTGGAACTTCCCGGATCGCCCGCTCTTTCGAATTCGACCTTCTTTTCTACTATTGAAACAAATTGTTCTGCGCAAACCAATCGAAACAACATAACAAATTTTATTTTTCACTCACGCCTTTTTCAGCATGATCCGCACAGTTGTCTTTGCTTGCAATTTCGCGCGCCTTCAGGCAAAATCATCTGCGTAAGCAGACGCGTTTGAACGGCGCAAAAAAACTTACACACAATTTCCAAATTTTGTTTGACAAAAATTCCAAATTCATATATTCTAAACGAGCGTTACGAAATACAACAAATCACCAAATGGTTCCGTAGCCAAGTGGCTAAGGCAACAGACTGCAACTCTGTGATCGTCGGTTCAACTCCGACCGGAACCTCCATTTTTTTATTGTCCGGGATCGTGGCGGAACAGGTAGACGCAACGGACTTAAAATCCGTCGGGCTTTGCCCGTGAGGGTTCAAGTCCCTCCGTTCCCACCATTTCTATATATTTATGACAGATTGAACAGGCAGTCATTTGACTGCCTGTTTTTTCGTCTATTCTTATGCAGCTCACCTCCCTTCTCCAGCAGACATAAGAAAACTCCTTTCGCACACGTTCATCCGTTCCGAACGAAAGGAGTTTTTTCAATATCTCAGTTTGAAACCAAGATCTATTTATATAACAGCCGAACACATACGGCTTATCGTTGAGGGTAATGGATTCTATATGATCGATATAATCCGATACATTAGATAGTGAATTAACTCGTCATCAGATTGATAACGAGTTTTTTTATTTGTGCGCAAATCGACGGATAGAGGGGATCGGAGCGTGATCCACTCCCCTCTTCTGTTTTTCTGTTTAATTGTTTCAATTTGTGCTGTTCGCACTGTCATTTTGCAGGAAGCAAATTTTTCTTGCTTTCGCTCCCGCTCAGCAAATGCTCGCTAACACATAATTGCAATTGGATACATGAGCATATTTTGTGTACGTGCATCAGCCCTTACGGCTCGCCAGATCGATGCTGATAGCGGGCTCAAGATCGGCGGCGGTAGTCGTTCCGGTTTCAGCAGCAAAGCGCTGAAGGTTGAATTTGTTTTTCATACTGTTCATCCTTTCTGAAAAAGCTCCATGTGCTCACGAATGAGCTTCTGACGCTCGCGGGTGTTCTTGACGGCCATAATGTCCTTCTTAGTCAGCGATTTACCCGATTTCACGCCCGCCTTCGGGGTCGTGCTCGATACTGTCGCCGTCAGTCTGGCATTGAGAGCTTTGTCAAAATCAGCCAGGAAAGCGTCGATTTTCGCCTTTGTGGCTTCGGCATTCTTTCCGATCAGCGGAGCGATGACATCATCGGAAAAGTCATAGCCTTTTAATTTGAGAATCTTGCGCGCTTCGGCCATCATCGTGTTTTTGGTCTGAGTCGCCTCATACTGGTCAATACGGTCAAGCGCCTGCTTGAGCTTCTCGTTAAGCCGATCCTGTTCCCCCATTGCCTGGAGGCGTGCCGCTTCGGCTTTGTCCTGGGCATCTTTCTGCGCCTTCGTGCGTTCGCTCTCAAGACGGGAGTTCACCAGCTGATTGATATACGCCTGCTGTTCTGCAGTAAAAGAAGGTGTTCCATCGCCTGCCTTGCCTTCCGGAGCGGTGTCGGCAGTGTTTGGATTGTCAGCCTGTGCACTCGTGTCTTCTGCGAAGCGCTGAAGATTAAAAAGTTTGTTCATAATTTTCACCATAGTTTAAGGTCGCTACACGTTCGGACCATAGCCAGCTTTTAGAGTCATCAGTATTGGACATATGAAAAGCCGGAGTTTTAGTCCGGCTTAACGATCGATGATTAGTTCTACGTGATCGGGATACGCTTCAGCGATTCCCTCAATCCCTTCGGTAAAGAATTCCATGTATCCGGAGAGAAAAGATCCTTTGCAGATCTCGATGCGTGAGACGTTCCGCGCTTCGGTAACGGTCACGCGGTTGTTGTGCTTAAACAAGCTTTTGAATGTTTCATAGAGGACAGAAACCGAAGCACAGACGATATCCGATCCATGCGGAGCGTATCCTGCATGCCCGTCGATTTCGATGTAATTCCATTCGTTTGTTGTGACTGTGATCATGCTTTACCCCTCCCAATCCCTGAAAACGTTCCAGATAAAGCGGATCAATACGACAAATCCCGCTACTACAAGGATGGTTAAGAAAGCAGCAACGGCTACCAATACCAGCTCATCAAGGTACTGGTTAAGCATCTGCTCGGTCATCGTCTTCCTCCAGATCGATCTGCTCATGTTCGGCACGGACTTCAAGGATGTGCAGATACTTGCCCATGTGATGAAGCTGATCCTCCAGCAGATCGACAGGATAATTCGCTTCGAATTCGCACGTGCCGGCTTCGATTTTTACCAGCGCCTTATTGAGCTTTCTATAGCGTTCTTTCAGCTCTCTGTATTCAGTTTTAAAGCGTTCTTTGTAGTCTGTCATAGATTTCCTTCCAAATAAATAAAAAGCCGGCTAAATACAGCCAGCTTCTTTTTACTATTTTTATAGATGAACACCATGTAAAAAAATTAGTCGATGACTCGAATTACCCCGTTTTTGTCTGGTCGGTTAGGACGGTTTTCATTCCAATCACGATAGACTTCTATAGCCTCTAACGGAGCATCTTCTTTTAAAACCATTCCCTCACCAGGGACATACGTACAATATTTACCAATCACATCATAAATATCCATTCTTAAGTACCTCCATTAATTTTTCACCAAATATTTGACTAAAC
>CAOKFJ010000215.1 GCA_948467695.1 uncultured Allobaculum sp.
CGCTGATGTCCATCGGACGGTCTTTGACACTGTCAGGCCACCATTCCTTGAACGCGAATTCCAGATGGTATTTTCCGTCTTCAAGGGGAAGACGGTAGTCGATGGAATGACCGTCTGGCGCCCATATACCGGGATCATAGGAGTCGCTGGCATTGCCGTCCTGCTTTCCGTATTCTTCAAGTGCTCCCCACGTACCGTCAGAAGCCACTTTGTCCGGGACTTCGTTGTACAGATCCGCATACGCATCGGTCTGGGCATACCATGGGGAATTCGGGTTGTTGCAGTCGATGATGTACGTCATGCCGGCTGGATGCGCTGTAATCTGCGCTTTAACAGCGAAGCTGGTTCCTTTCAGCTTTCCGCTGACGCTGCCGGTATGCGAAAGATCGGCATTTTCGAGATCCCATTCAACTTCCTCGGCGCTTGCTGTTCCATCCGACCAGGTCACATCGACAGTGCGCGGCAGAAGCACATCAAAGCCCTCTGCGGTTGTCAGACTGACGCTTGAAATCTCGACGGGTTCGCGCATGCCCTCTTCTTTAGGAACATGCACCACCATATAACTGCTGTTTCCTGCCGACAGTGAACGAATGCGGATAAACGCGTCGCCGGGATTGTGCGCCGTCAGTTCTCCGTTTTCATCAACGGTGACCACATCCGGATTGGATGTGAAATAGTCGAAAGCGGCATTGGCGGGATCTGCGGGGTTTGTAAATTCCACAGATATCGTCTGTTTTTCGCCTGCTTCAAGCGTGATGTCATTGGGCGATGCGGCAAATTTCCAAGGCGCTTTTCCCTATTTGCGGTAATCGAGCATAGCGCCGTTCATATACGGATCGCTTTCTTTCGATCCGACAAAAAGCTTCGAACCGGATGTCTCCGTCAGCGCAATAGTCATTTCTGTCGCATCGGGGTTTTCAGCGGCAAACGCCTTGACCAGTTTTGTGATATCGATCGTCACCTGCTGCTCTTTGTCATTGAGAGAATAGGCATCCGACGTGGCAGTCAGTGCATCTTCAGGGATTTCCGGCTGCGTATTCCATGTCAGCTCGCGTTCGCTCCAGGTATTTGGCGCGATCGCTGCTTTGAGCTTGTATGTTTCCGCGTTTTTCGTCTCGTAGCCTTTGTAGATCACATTCAGCGATGCCGAAGCGATCGCATCTGCGCCCTCGCCGATCGGATAGCCGCGCAGATCATATTTGAGGTAAAGAACCTTGCAGTCATAGTCCGCATTCGGACGCTCGCCCTGACCAAGCACGCCGTTTCCGCCGGCTGCGCCCTAGATCATGATGGTTTCCTGATGATTGTAGTTTTCATCGGCTTCCTGCTGCCACGAGTGAACCGCAGCATCTTCTTTCGCCGGTCGGCCGCAGCGACGTTCGTTGTAGCCTGTCTGTTCCTGAGTGAGGGCGTAGTCTTTGAGTCCATTATCGTTGAACGGCATAACGATGACTTTGGTTCCGTTGGAATCGTATGCGCCATCGTTTTCCAGACGCGCGTTGGACACAGAAAGCGTCAGCGCATTGACGCGGCCTTCTTCCATGTATATGCCGGCGCTTTTCATCACTGCCCATTTATTCATGGTGCCGTCGGTGTATGTCAGAAAGTTCTGTCCGATATTCCATGCACTGCCGCCGGGCATTCTCCAGTCGTTCATGCCATCGGCGCTGACGAGATGGAATCCGCGGCACGCATACGAGCCGCCGTTTATCTGTTCGTACGACACGAGACAGTGATACAGTCCGTCTTCGTACCAGACAACCGGATCGCTGCAGGTTCCCTGCTCAAGAGCTGACAATGCCGACCAGCCTTTATCGTTGACAGTTGTCCATTCGCCTTCAAGTCTTCTTGCGGTGGCGACATATCCATCGCTGTTCATTACGCCGTACGTTCCATCAGCGCGTACCATAATCGACAGACCGTCAAGCGCGAGTTTTCCATCGGGATTGTTCAGTTTTCCAATGTGTTCCCACTCTCCATCGAGCGTTTTTGCCACATGAAGGGAGCCATTGATTTCGTCTGCATTTGTATGACTGCCGCTCAGCACGATGCCGTAGCGATAGCCCTCGCCATACAGCGGGTCTTTTGAGGAGATTTCAAAAGGCGAAACATGATCGCCGTATCCTTCGTTCCAGTCCGGCCAGAGCTCGCCCTGATCCGTATAGGGACCGTTGATGTCATTGCTCGTGGCAGCAATGACTTTCGCATTGTTTCTTCCCGCATAGCCTTCATTGGCTGCCCAGCGCGATGCGAACATGTAGTAGATACCGCTAGACGGATCTTTGAGGATGCGCCCGCCCCAGTAGCTGTAGTTTTCCAGTGTCGGATCTTCCAGTCCGTTTTTCTGATCGCGCGCACCGACTGTATCGGCGCCCCAGACATCAGAGGAGAGTCTGCCGATGATGGGCATTGGTTCGACACCATTCATAAACTGGTCGTTGATACCGCCTGTTTTTTCTGCTTCCGGCAGAGTCTGGATCTGTGCTGTCTGTTTTTGCGGTGTGGGAATTTCAGTTGCGTACAGCAGCGTTCCCGCCGTATTTGATACGGCGAGCATGCTCGAGAGAACCGCGATCCCCGCTTTTTTTAGTTTCATACTCTTTCTTCCTTCTGTTTTTGTCTGTCCGGCTTCCTGCCGGCTCATGATCCATGAATTTTTCTGCATCTCGCTTGTCCAGTACGGAAAAATCTGGGGGATTCCGTATCAGGTGCGCTTTCCGGTTGAATAGGCGCGCTGCATGTTGTCCATGATGAAGAGAAAAGCAGTTTGCATATAACCGAAAAGGAATGCAGAAAAATGCATTTGCATATATGTTAGCGCTATCACAAGCACTCAAAAAGATAGTGATTCAGTTTTTTTCAACGTTAACTGTACGTTAATCCATCTCCATATATTTTCAATACCATCCCAATGCGCATTATTTACGGTCTAATGCGTATTGTTTTCACAAATGTAAAAAAAGAAGTCGATACAATTGTTTCGACTTCTTTTCAGTTATTTTGCTCCGTTTTTCATATAAAACTGAAAAATCGCTGCGGCTCGGCACTTTGCCAGGCAAGCCGCTCATTCTGACGGGATGCTATTTCGCATCCTTAAGTTCGCGAAGTATGAGTTCATCCGCTATTCCAAAAGCTTCGATGCGCCGTTTTGCCAGCGTGATCTGCGATTTATAGCGGGATGGATTTTCTTTTTGCGAAAGCGTCTGCACAACGCCATGAAGTTTGCGCAGCGTCGAAGCGATCTGACGATGCGCTTCTTCAAGCTGTACTCTGCTAAACGGTGATGCATCATGCCTTCTGCACTCGACTTGGCTGTCTTGTATGTCTTCTATTCCTTTACGCAATTCTGTTTCATTTCTGTCCGTCATCGCAGCGTCTCCTTATGTCATATATGTTTCCGCTTTGCGCCACAGTTCTATCCCCTGGATCTTCCTGATCTCTTCTTTGGAGCGGCGAGGCGATTGCTCTGTTCTATCAGATCGAGGATTTCACTGGTTGCAACGCTTCCATCCAGAATAATGCTGATCCAGTGCTTCTTGTTCATATGCCACCCTGGATAAATCCCCTCTTGTGCCAGCCATTTTTCCATCTGCTCAGCCGGAACGTGTAGATCGATGATTTCCACTGTTTCGTTCGAATCGCCTGTCAGCTTGTTTCGGGCTGTTGTCAGTATCGCCGCATACCATTTTTTCGTTTCCGGATGACGGAATATGCCGTTCTCCGGATATTTCTTCCACAAAAATTCCTGACTGTCGCCATACCTTTTCTCAATGCTTTCGATGATTTCAAGAGTCTGCGGCTGGCTGTACACGGATGGCGCATAACAGGTCCTGACAATTTCGCCGATCACCTTTTCGAGCTCTTCACGGACACGACCGACATATTCGCCTGTCGCGCTCGTTTTATACAAGACATATTCCTCACGCAC
>CAOKFJ010000216.1 GCA_948467695.1 uncultured Allobaculum sp.
CGTGCAGTCCGTTGACGTCTTTGGCTTCCGTAATCCATTCTTTGGATTTCAGAGCGGAAATCTGGTTTTTGAGTTCCGCGATTTCCTTCTGCATGTCTTTCATCTGTTCGAATGCGGCATCGATCTTCACATCGAGGTTTTTGATGCCTTTGGATTTTGCGGTATGCGCAATATGCTCAAGCAGTTTCTGCTGCGCAGCGAAGTCGTCGTAAGCGGCTTTGCGTGTCTTGGCTGTGATGCGGCGGGTATCGCTTCCGATAGATTCTTCGCCGACGATTTTGAGCAGACCGATCTGCGCGGTGTTGCTGACATGGCATCCGGCGCAGAATTCTTTGGACACATCGCCCATGGTGACAACGCGCACTTCGTCGCCGTATTTTTCATCAAACAGAGCGGTTGCTCCGGTTTTCTTGGCTTCTTCGATATCGAGAATTTCCCACGATACGGGCAGAGCGCTTTCGATCATGGTGTTGACTCTGGATTCAACCTCGGCAAGTTTTTCTTCGCCGATTTTGTCGCGCAGGTTGATGTCGAAACGCAGGTAGTCGGGACCTACGAAGCTTCCTGCCTGATGGATCTGGTCGCCGAGCACGGATTTGAGCGCGCTCTGAAGCAGATGGGTAGCGGAATGGTTTGCGGTAGTGTTTTCACGACGCGCAGCATCGACTTTCTGCATCACGGTATCACCTGTGTGCAGAGCGCCTTCGGTTACATCAACCATGAGCAGGTGCTGTTTGTTTCTTGTCTTGATGCCGTCTTTGACAAGCGCTTTAACGCCTGCAGCTTCAATGACGCCGGTATCGGCAACCTGACCGCCGGACTGTACATAGAAAGGAGTAAGGTCAAGGATAACCTGTCCTTCGCCTTCCAGTTCATCAGTGAGATGTCCGTCTTTGAACAGAGCGATGACTTTTCCTTCTTCTTCAAGGTGATCATAGCCGTTGAAGACGCATTCGCCGGTGAAATTCATCAGATCTTCGTTCTGTGTAGCGAAGGAATCTTCTTTGGAACGGGCAGCACGTGCGCGGTCTTTCTGTTCCTGCATCTGCGCATCGAATTCGGCGCGATCGGCTTTCAGACCGTTTTCTTCAGCGATTTCCTGTGTCATTTCAAACGGGAAACCATATGTGTCGTACAGTTTGAAGGTGATTTCGCCCGAGAGTTTGCCGTCTTTGGCTTTTGCCATTTCTTCATCAAGAAGAGCCTGACCGTTTTTGAGTGTTTTCTTGAATACTTCTTCTTCCTGGCGGATAACTTTTTCGTTTTCTTCGATGGTATCCATCAGGTAGGGATAGAAGTCTTTCATGTTTTCGCTGACAGTCGGAACCAGTTTATAGAGGAACGGTTCGTCCAGACCGAGCTTCAGACCGAAACGGACAGCGCGGCGCAGTACGCGGCGCAGTACATATCCGCGTCCGGAGTTGGAGAATCCGGCGCCATCGGAAAGCGCGAAGACGAGTGTGCGGATGTGGTCGGCAATAACACGGAAAGCCATCTTGTTGTCGCCTTCGTATACTTTGCCGGACAGTTTTTCGGTTTCGCGAATAATGGGGAGGAACAGGTCGGTGTCGAAGTTGGTTTCGCCATCCTGAATCAGGGCAACCAGACGTTCGAGACCCATTCCGGTATCGATGTTTTTCTGAGGCAGTTCTTTGTAGTCTTTGCGGTCGATTTCGGGATCGCAGTCATACTGGCTGAATACAACGTTCCATACTTCGATATAGCGGTCGTTTTCCATTTCCTCGAAGAACAGTTTTTCGCCAAGTCCTTCAGGATCGTATTTAGGTCCGCGGTCGTAGTGGATTTCGGTGTCCGGTCCGCCCGGGCCTTTACCGATTTCCCAGAAGTTCTCTTTGGTTTTGAGAATGTGGGAAGGATCAACGTGGCAGACTTCGGTCCAGATGCGGTAGGCTTCATCATCGTCGGTATAGACAGTGATGTACAGTTTGTCTTTGTCGATGCCCATCCATTCTTCGCTTGTCAGAAATTCCCATGCAAACGGGATGGCTTCGGGTTTGAAGTAGTCGCCGATGGAGAAGTTTCCAAGCATTTCGAAGAAAGTGTGGTGACGGGCGGTTTTACCTACGTTTTCGATATCGTTGGTACGAATGGATTTCTGCGCATTCGCGATACGGTTCTTTTTCGGTTTTTCCGATCCGTCAAAATATTTTTTGAGTGCAGCAACACCCGCATTGATCCACAAAAGGGTCGGGTCGTTGTGCGGAACAAGGCTTGCGCCGGGTTCGATCATGTGGTCTTTGGATTTGAAATAGTCCAGGAACATCTGACGAACCTGGTTACCAGTCAGTTGTTTCATAGTGCTCCTTTCAGGCAGTTTCCTGCATCAGTGTCATTCATAAAGTCAGCGATGTAAATACAGCTGCGCCATACGCTGCGCATCTTTTCTTGAAGCCTGCAAAGCTTCGCACCCATCAGGAATAGCAGGAATAAGATCTTCTGCATGTCCGAAAAAATAAAAAACGCCCCTGTTTCCAGGAACGTGTACACGCGATGCCATCCCGGTTTGCCTGCGGTATTCCGCAGACACCCTTAATTCTCTGATAACGCCAGATGCGGCAGTTCGAGGGCGGCTATGGGCAGGTCTGCTGCAGCTTCGCACCTCCAGCTGCTCTCTTCAAACAGATTGTCTGCCGTTTTTTCCTGTCTTTACTGCTTGTGGTATTATAATCCGCTTTTTTTTCCTGCGCAAACAAATCGAAACCGGCTCATCATCACAGACGAAAATGAGCCGGTTGTGTTCAAAAACGGGATTGTCGTAAGGATTATTCATCCGGTTCGACATCGATATCATCATACAGATCGTTGATGGCTGTATCGTCATCATCATCATACGCGTATGAATCATCGCTGTACGAGCTGCGCCTGCGCATGCGGCTGCGAAGGGAACGGCGCGATACGGCTTGGCGGTCCAGTTTGTCCGCATTGATATTCTTCGGATTTGCAAGAGCGGAATACGGCGATTCGATCTGGATCATGCGCTCCGGCGGCAGAACTGGATCATCATCATACAAATCGATGTTCGGACCGCCGTAAAGCATGCTGTACAGTTCATCATCCATGACATTGCCTGTCTGTTCTGGAGTCTCGACCATTGCTGCGCTGTACATTTCCTCACGCGCTCTGTTGTCATCTTCATCCTCGTATGCATGCTCCATCGAAGCGTCAGCATGATCTGCCGTTTCATTCTTTGGCAGAACTTCCGCCTCAACATCGACGGAGGATGTCGCCTGCGAAGAGGCATCGCTCTGCTTTTCGCGATCGTGCAGGCCGAGCGCTTCAAGGCCATGCTCCCATACGGCATTCATGCGGTAAAGCAGCGTCGTCTGGCGCTTGTGATCATCGTATGTTCGGACAGCGTTTTCCAGACGGCTTGCGGTTGTGACAATCGAAAGCGTGCGCTTGGCGCGCGATACGCCGGTGTAGATCAGACGTTTGCGAAGCATGCGCTGCGCCGATTCAGGCAGTGAAAGAATCACATCCTGATATTCCGAGCCCTGCGCTTTGTGAATGGACACGCACCATCCGTGATAGAGATAGCGGTATATGTCATTGGAGAGTTCGATTTCGGCGTTGTCAAAGGCGACCAGCACGGTTCTCGTCTTTTCATCGACCTCGACAATTTCTCCAATGTCTCCATTGTAGATATCCAGTTCGGACATATTCGCCTTGAGCATGACTTTGTCGCCGGGGCGATACCATATCGTATGGCGTCCGCCGGATTTCAGCTTTACACTTGCGGAAATCTGAGGCAGCTGCGGATGGAAGGGATTGAGCAGATCCTGCATCATCTGATTGAGTTCGAAAATCCCGCCGGTTCCCTCGTATTTGGGCGAGAGCAGCTGCACATTGGCAGGACTCTCAAAAGCGGAAACAAGTTTTCT
>CAOKFJ010000217.1 GCA_948467695.1 uncultured Allobaculum sp.
TCTTCGGTGTCAACCTGCGCTATAAATTCCCTCTGATCGGCGGATGCATTGCCGCAGCTGCTGCCGGCGCGTATGTATACTTCGCTAAACTGACTGCTCTTGGCTTTGGCACCACGGCTGTTCCCGGAATCGCTATTGCCAATCCGGCAAACAACGGCTATCTGCATTATGTAATTGCCCACCTGATCGCTCTTGGTCTGGGAATCGTAATCACCCTCGCTCTTGGCGGCGTTCGCAAAGGCGAAAAAGCCAAGAAAGTCGAAGAAAAACGCGAAAGCGCAGTACCTGTAATCAGTGCAAAATCCGGATGCTTCTACTCCCCTGTAAAAGGCAGCGCTGCAGAAATTGCCGACTGCTCCGATCCTGTATTCAATTCCAAAGCCATGGGTGACGGCATGGTGTTCACCCCCAAAGACAGAACCATCGTTTCTCCCGTAAACGGAACCGTCATCATGACATTCCCGTCCAAACACGCCGTTGGCCTTCGCACACCTGAGGGCTATGAAGTGCTCATTCACATGGGCATCAACACCGTATCCCTGGATGGCAAGCCCTTTGAGCTGTATGTCAAAGAAGGCGACAGTGTCAAAGCCGGTCAGCAGATCGCCGATATGGATCTCGACATGATCCGCGAAGCCGGTCTTTCCGTCGAAACACCTGTCATCGTGACCAGCGGCCAGAACGTTAAACCGCTCAATACCGGTGCGGTAAACTGGGGCGATGAAGTGATGACTATCGCTGCTGATGCCTCGACCGACGATATGGATACCGTCGCTTTGAATTAATCCGATCATCTGACCAGCTGCAGGCTAGACTGGATGGTTCAATCGAATAATTATGATTGAACCAACCATACTGCCTGTATGTATCACGAACTTCCAGATATAGGTTGAAATCGAAAAATAAAGGGAATACACTTGAATAACCGGTTAAGATACCGGTTACACAACAGCTGAGCTCTGTGAATTCAGCATATTGTTTCTGTATACTCAGACCTGTAATCGAAAACAAGCACCACCATAACGGCGCGAGAACCAGGCGCCGCAATGATCAAGGAGACCAACATGAAAACCATTGATGTCGCAGCTCTTGGAGAAATCCTGATCGATTTCACCTATGCAAACAAAAATGAACAGGGTGCTGCTCTGTTCGCCCAGAACCCCGGCGGTGCGCCTGCCAACGTCTGTGTGCAGGTCAGCCGTCTGAATGGAAAAAGCGCTTTTGCGGGCAAAGTCGGCATGGATATGCACGGCGATCTGCTGCGCGAAACGCTCGAAAACGAAGGCATCAGCACAAAGAACATGATCGCTGATCCGGAATGCTTTACCACTCTCGCCTTTGTCTCTGTCAATGAAGACGGAGAACGTCAGTTCTCATTCGCCCGCAAACCTGGTGCCGATACGCGCATCACGTTTGAAGAACTGGATAAAAACGAAATCATTAACGCACGAATCTTCCATATTGGATCCCTTTCTCTCACTCATGAACCTGCAAGAGAGTGCACCCATCAAGCAATCGCCCTCGCTAAAGATCATGGTGCGCTCATCAGTTACGACCCCAACTACCGCGCTTCGCTGTGGCCCGATGAACAGACGGCCATCGAACAGATGCGTTCGCTGATCGGCAGCGCCGATCTGATGAAGATCTCGGATGAAGAGACTGAACTTCTTACCGGCATCGCTGATCCTGAAGAAGCCGCAAAAGCGCTGGTTGCGCAGGGTGTCAAAATGGCAATGGTTACACTTGGAAAAGACGGTGCCCTCGCCGTCAACGCCAACGGCTGCGCCCGCGCCCATGGCTTCAGCCTTCCCGTTGCCGATACCAACGGTGCCGGAGATTCTTTCTGGGGTGCCATGCTGACTCAGGTTGCCCGCCTCGAGAAGCCTCTGGAGAGCCTCACCCTTGATGAAATGAGCCGGATGCTGCTCAACGCCAATGCGTGCGCAGCGCTCACCGTTACCAAACACGGCGCCATTCCTGCTATGCCCAAAGCAGAGGATGTCAACGCCTTCCTGCTCAAGCAAAACGAGCTTTCTGCATTCTAATAATTCCGAAGCGATCCGATGCGCTGCCTGCACCGGATCGCTTTTTGACTTTTTTCCGAAAGGCGATAAATGGATTGACGAACGATCTATGGAACATTACATGCGGAAAGCTTTACAATAAGACAAGCAGTTTCGCTGAAAGCGAAGCTGAGCGATTTCAGAAACAATACACGGACATATTCGTGGTATATGAATTAATCGACGTATGAGGAGATTCGGATGGAAAAACTGACGATGGCGGATATTGCCAAAGAAGCAGGTGTAGGCAAAAGCACAGTCTCCCGCTATTTCAACGGCGGATATGTTGGCGACGCGGCGAAAGAAAAAATTCGCGAAGTTGTCGAACGAACCGGTTTTGAACCGAGCGCGGCGGCGCAGAATCTTCGCGCGAAGCAGACGAGAACCATCGGGATTGTCGCTCCGACAATGACAAGTACGGTTACCGGTCGTCAGCTCACCGCAATTGATGAAACGCTTCGCGCCGAAGGATACAGCTGCATCATCATGACCACCAACCACCATCCCGAACGCGAAATCGCGGCGATTGAATATATGCGCTCGCTCAGGCTCGACGGCGTCATTCTGATCGCGACGACAATCGGACCGAAACTCGAAGAACTGCAGACATCTTCGAAAGTGCCCTTCCTGGTTATGGGACAGGAATTCGAAAGCGGCGTGTCGATTATTTATGACGACTATCGCGCGGGAAAAGAAGTCGGCGCGTACGCCGTGGACAACGGGCACAAGGATGTTGTCTATATAGGCGTTGGAAAAAGCGATCGGGCTGTCGGCGTTCTGCGCAAGCAGGGGGTGCTTGACGGTCTTGAATCGCATGGTTTGAAGCTGACGAGCGCAAGTTTGAAGGAAACTTCATTTTCCTTTGATGACGCCAGAGCGCTCTGCGCGAAAATTCTCGATGAACATGTACCGACCATGATGATCTGCGCCACAGACCGAATTGCGCTTGGAGCGTATAAAGAAATCCGGGAGCGCGGACTGTCGGTGCCCGAAGATATTTCGCTGATTGGCTTTGGCGGCTATGAGATGAGTTCTCTGATCTCGCCATCTATTGCATCTGTTCGTTTTGAAAACGAAAATGCCGGAATTCTTGCGGCGAGAACGCTGATTGCCATGATTCAGGGCGAGCCGGTCAGCCGCATGCAGACGATTGGATACACCTTTCAAAAAGGCGGATCCGTCCGCGACCTCAATGCCTCTTTGAAAGCACAGGAACAGTCTGCGTAGAGAGTCATCTTTTTAAACGATTTAACGAAATGCATCCAGACGTCAGAAATGACGTCTTTTCTTATGGGTTGGAGATGAAGAGAATTTGACCGGTCTGGGAGCTTTTTTGGAAAGACGGTCATTTTCAAAAAAGCTTGCGGTAAAAATTAAGTTCAAATACGATGATTTCATTAAGATAAATTGATGAAGAATCAGTGAAATGAATCAAGAAACAGAGAAAGGAATTACGAATATGCCGAATGATGAAAAAGAAAATACCGGAATACGACTGCTGAAAAAAGGACAGAAAGGACTCATCCATGCACTGTTCAGTCGTCTGGGGCTGTTCATCTTGATGCTGGCGATTCAGATTTTTGCCCTGTTTGGCGTTTTCTTCTGGTTTGGGAATATACTGCCGCATATTTTGGGCGGTGTGGTTCTGTACACGGTGATTATGGTGATATACCTGCTCAACAGCCGCATGGATCCGACTGCGAAGATTACCTGGCTTGTTGTTGTGATGGTGCTTCCTGTATTTGGCGCGATGTTGTTCTGGTTTACCAAAAGCGAAATCGGACACAAGGCAGTCAAGGGACGGATCGAGCAGATCATCGAAGAGACA
>CAOKFJ010000218.1 GCA_948467695.1 uncultured Allobaculum sp.
CAAAGGCGCGGAAGCGAAAAATCTCCCAGTACATGCCCAGGCGGAAGCCTTCGGCAGCCACACCGGCATCCTCGATAACTTCCAGCTTGTCGTGCTCTCTCCGCAGGTACAGTCCCGCTATGACGAAATAAAAGCGGATGCGGACAAACTTGGCATCAAAGTCGTCAGAACCAAAGGCGCGCAGTACATCAATCTCACCAAAGATCCGGAAGGCGCAATCGACTTTGTCGTCAGTGAACACACCGGCACCCCCGCTGCATCCGGCGTAAAAGTACAGCCGGCTGTGCAGATTCCTGCTGTACCCGCGGCAGCAAAACACGAAGCGATCAAAGCCGCTCCAGCCGCTTCCACCGGTGCAGGCACCATCGATCCGCTCAATGTTCTCGTTCTCTGTGTAGGCGCAGGCACCTCTGCCATGTTCGCCAACGCCGTAAACAAAGGCGCGGAAGCGAAAAATCTCCCAGTACATGCCCAGGCGGAAGCCTTCGGCGGTCACACCGGTATTCTCAAAAACTTCCAGCTCGTCGTTCTCTCTCCTCAGGTGCAGGCACGCTACGATGAAATCAAAGCGGATGCCGATGCGCTTGGCATCAAGGTTGTGAAGACCAAAGGTGCGCAGTACATCGGTCTGACACGCGATCCGGAAGGAGCTGTCGACTTCGTCGTCAACGCTTCAAACGAATAATTCTTAAAAAAAGCGGAATACAGAAACGCACTGCACTCCGCATTCCCATCCTCTGATTTGAAACGGCCCGGCCAGAATCCGGGTCGTTTTTTTCGCTTGATCAAGTCACATTCTGTCAGAAAGCAGAGAGATGAAAAATGCGCGAAAGTAAGATGGCAGCATGACACCCACGCAGAAGAAAAGAGAGGAGCGGCTGCTCCCCTCTACGGATTGAATGGACGATGAAGTTCGATAAAGGCGGAAAGCTCGGCGGATTGTCCATGTGCCTGAACATAGTCAATCACGTCGCGTTTGGTCATCACATTCTGAATCATCTGCTCATTTAGCTGACGGAATACATCGACCGGCTCCCGCCTGGTCAGCGCATTGAACTGTTTGACTTGATCGGCATCTCTCTTCTTTCTTTCTGCATCTTTTGGAGGATATCCTGCTCCAAATTCCTCTTCGAAAAGCTTTTCAAGCGTACACTCCAGATTGATCTCTCCAGCCCAGCCGAAATTCAGACCAAGAGGAATGGAAACCGCGTTTCCATCGTTGATTCGTCCAAAGAGATACGCATCCTGCGGGTTTTCAACCAATCCGCAAAGTATGCCGGGAAGACTGTTGCAGGCAAGCATCATTCCCTGACCAGATGAGCAGCCTGTCACTACAAAATCGACGGCTTTGCTGGAAAGAAGCAGACTAATCAGAAGAGCGATCTCGACATATGAATACGATTGCGCTTCATCTTTGCGGCATCCAAAGTTGATGACCTGATGCCCATGCTGTTCGGCGGCATCGCAAGTGATGCTGTACAGCAGCTCGTTTTTTTCGGCTTGAGAGGTCGCCTGAATTACACCGATTTTCATTCGAAATTCTCCTGTTCGCTATATCGAAAGACGTAGAAATATCTTTTTCGAAGTATACTCCTAAATCCGGATGTGCACGTCGATTGTATCTGTTTTCGACACTCACGGATATTTGAGTGAGTCCTCTTGCTCTATGCACGACTGTTCTTTCGGTCGTGACGCCGGCAGTGCGTATGCCTGAACGGCTTCATCCATCCTTTGTTTTCCGTCAGCAAAAATCCCAGCTGACACAAATGTCCGCTGGGATGAAAACACTCTATTTGAGACCGTACCAGCTGATGCCCTCAGCTTTCCAGCCGTTCTGAACGAGGAAATCGTTCTCTTTTTTGTTCGGTGTGTAGTTGTGACTGCCGGCTTTGGCGTTCGGATTGTACTGGCGATACAGAGGCACGCCCTTTGCATCATCGGAGTACCAGCCGATGCCTTCATAGGTCCAGCCGCATTTTACGAGGAAGTCTTTTTCGTTGGCGTTCATTGTGTAATGATGATCGCCAGCGTTTTTGTTGTAGAGACGATAAACCGGTGTTTTGGAGGATTCAGGAGCGATCCAGCCGGTTCCTTCATATTTCCATCCATTGCTGGCGAGGAAGTTTTTCTCATTTTCCGCGGCAGTGTAGAAATGCTCGCCGGAGTTAGGATTGTAGAGACGATGCATGATTACGCGCTTAACCTCATCCTTTGTTTTGACAATAGAGAAGGTTGTCTTCTTTGTTCCCGTATAGCTGCCGATACCGGTGATGGTGATGGTTGCCGTACCGGGGTTCACATTATTGGCGTAGGAGATTGTGTAATCTTTGTCTTTGACAAGCGTGGTGCCATTGAGCGTAACGTGCGGAGTCGGAGTGATCGCCTGTCCGGTAAATGCATAGTCTTTTGCAACGTTGGAAATGGATGCATTAGCAATGGAGGTTTTCTGAGGTTCAGCTGGTTTTACGATCTTGAATGTTACCGTCTTTGTTCCCGAATAGTCCCCAAGACCAGTGATGGTGATTACAGCGGTGCCGGGATTGATGTTATTCGAATAGGACAGCATGTAGTCGGTATTTTCATATAAAAATTTATTATCCATTTTCACAATTGGATGGGGAGTGATCGCATACCCGGTATAGGTGTACTGCGAATTTAAACTGGAAATTTCTGCTTTGGCAATATCCGTTTCCTGTCTGTGTTCAAGAAGAGCTGTTTCTCCATATGGCAGTTCTGGCAGGGCGGCAATCGTATATGGACCCTTATCGTTCTGATACCAGCCGGACTGCATGGGAAGTTCATGAAGAATGTTTGCGGCTGTTTGCGAATAGCGAATCTGTTCGAGATTGTCGCATGCGGTAAACATCCAGTTCATGTCTCTAAGCGATGAAGTATCCCATTCACTAATATCGAGTCTGGTCAGGTTCAGGCATTCGCAGAACATAGACTCCATGTTTCGAACATCCGAAGTGTCCCATCGGGAAAGATCGAGCGACTTTAGGGATATGCAATAATCGAACAGGCAGCGCATCTCGTTAACGGCTGAAGTGTCCCAATTGCGAAGATCAAGAGAAGTTAATCCCTCGCAGCGGTTGAACATACCGGACATGTTTCTGACAGAAGACGTGTTCCATCTGCTCAGATCAAGAGTGGTAAGCAGTGCATCGAGGGAGAACATCCACGACATATCCGTAACCGAAGAAGTATCCCATTCGCTGATATCGAGTCTGGCGAGGTTTTCGCACCAGTTGAACATATAGTTCATGTTTCTGACATTCGAAGTATCCCAGTTGTTGAGATCGAGAGACGTTATAGAGGGATTGCGGTAAAACATCTCAGACATGTCGGTGACAGCTCCGGTGTCCCAATTGCTGATGTTGACCGTCGTCAGACGCTCGCACTCGCGAAACATCTTGGAAATATCTTTGACATTCGAGGTATCCCATCTGTTCAGAGCAATCGATGTCAATCCATTGCAGCCGTAGAACATGTAGCTCATATCTGTGACATTCGAAGTGTTCCAGTTATCGATGCTGATTGAAGTTAATCCATCGCAAAACAGAAACATTGCGCTCATGTTTTTGACATTCGAAGTGTCCCAGTCGCTGATATTGAGAGCGGCTAATCCCTCGCACCCGTTAAATAGAGACTGCATGGTAGTTGCAGACGAAGTATCCCATTTGCCAAGATCCAGTGATTTTAAACCACTGCATCCGGCAAACATAAATGCCATATTCGAGACAGAGGAAATATCCCAGTCGCCAATGTTCAGAGATCTCAATCCTTTGTCTCCCCAGAAAATTGATTCCATATTCGTCACGGCAGAAGTGTCCCAGCTGTTCAGATTCAGAGATGTCAATCCTTCGCATTCGC